>JAFTMP010000013.1 GCA_017452335.1 Clostridia bacterium | reverse complement strand
GGTCAAAGACAGCTCTTCGATGCGTTTATAGCGTCTTGCGGTGAAAAAAAGATAGAGGGCGCAAAAGAGCAGGCTGAACACAAGGGCAAGTACCCCGAAGCTCAGGTCAAGAAGAAAGGCAAGGGTGATAAAGAGGGCGCTGATAATGAGAAAGCAGAGAAGGGCTCTTTTTATCTCGGGATTTTTTAAAAATTTCTTGTTAGTCTACCTTATATCCTATTCCTCGAACGGTCTTGATGATCTGAGGCTCCTTTGGGTCGTCCTCCACTTTTTCCCTTAGGCGCTTGATGTAGACAGTCAGCGTGTTGTCGTTGACAAAATCGCCTGCCACGTCCCAAATAGCTTCAAGGAGCTTGCCACGGGTAAGAACGATGCCCCGATTATTTAAAAAGACCAAGAGCAGTCGGTATTCAAGGGCAGAGAGGCAAAGATCCCTGCCGTTTTTGAAGGCGGCACCCTTCACGGTGTCCACCGTTACATCCCCAAGACGCACCGCGTTACTGCCGCTTTGGCGGCGAAGCACGTTTTTGATGCGGGAAACCAGCTCCCTTGGGCGAAAGGGCTTTGGGATATAGTCATCTGCCCCCAGATCAAAGCCTGCCACGGTGCTGTATTCATCTCCCGATGCAGTGAGAAAGATCACAGGCAGATCGTATTCCTTTTTGATGGCGGCGCAGAGGGCAAAGCCGTTGCCTTCGGAAAGAGACAGGTCAAGCAAGGCAAGATCAAAGCGTTCCTCGTGAAGCAGTGCAAGGGCATCGCTCTGCCCCGAGCGGCTCTTTACTTCAAATCCTTCCATTTTCAAAAATTCACTTAAACTAAGGACGATCGTCTTATCGTCCTCCACCAGCAGGATCTTAGTCATCGTCGTTTCTCCTTTTGCTTCTGTTCTGCTTTGATTATACCACGGCTTTTTTTGCTGTGCAAGGGTGAAAGAAAAAAACGCCCCCCTTTTTTAAAAGAGAGACGTTTGAAAATAGGGAAAGGGTGCTTGACGATGTGCACAAGCCCCCCGCAAAAGAGGGAGAAACACAGAGAGGACTTTCAATATAAAATTTCCAAGATCATTGATATTGCTCTTGCCATTGCTCCAAATTATCCAGTATCGTTTCAATTGCCTCGGTGCAAGCACCTTGGGGGACGGGATAAAAGGAGGTCATTTCTGGGATGTCGGAGTCGCAGAAGAGATGCCCTCCTTTGTTTGGCGAGAAAAGCACTGAGAAGGGCTCGGTGTTTTTGGGGGTGTGTTCATAATTGCTTCCGTGTCCATCGGAGCAGGAGGAGGTATACATACAGAAAACATAGGTGGTCTCTTCGGGGGATTGGCGGCGTGCCGCCAGCTTTTCTTCAGCACTTAGGGCATTGTAGGCTTTAAAGAAGAGGGCGCTTTGTTCTTTGGGGAGAGACAGGCTGATCTTTCCCGTGCCGCTTTCGTGGTCAAGAATGTAGATGGCTTGGTAGCGGGAGTCGTTTACATTTAGCGGCTTTTGATAGCTCTCGGTGAGACGGAAGCAGTCAAGAAGGGCTTCTTCGTCAATCAGACGCTTCAGCGTCTTTCCATCTTTTAGAGTCACCGTCACGGGAACGGTGTCCTTTGTTTTAAAAAGGGAAAGATTTTTTGAAAAATGCGCCAGCGCCTGTTCTTCGCAAAGCAGTGTTTCTCCGGCAAAAGACAGCAGATCCTCGTGGGTAAAGAGCGTTCCGTCCTTATATCGTTCAAAATGACAGGGCTCTTCTCCTCTGGCGATCAACGGCAAGTCCAAGCGCACCTCGCTGATCGTATCGGCGCTGATGGGTGCGGTATACCATGCGGCATAAGACAAATGGATTCCGCCGCCTATAAAGCAGAGCACCAACGGAAGAAGTAAGGCGGGAAGCGTTTTTTGAAACGCCACATCATTTTTTTGCAGAGCAAGAAAGGCAAAGATCAAAAAGACCAGCAGTGCGCCTACCAAAAGAATACCGGCTTTGGAGAAATAGATGAGTTCTTCGGTAAATCCCCGCACGATATAGTATAGGGCAAACAACAGCAAGGGCACCATGCAAAGTGCGCAGGGCAGCAGGCGCTCTGCCTTTTTTGAAAACAACCGTCCCGCCTGTTCGTTTTTGCGCTTGCAGTAAAGAAGGAGCGCCGCAAGAAGGAACAGGAGCCCTGCCAAAAGTGCGCACAGCATCATGGGCAAGGTGAATTTGTGGGTGCCGCTGTAGTCTGTGTGGATCTGTGAGATCGTCAAAGGCAGATTGAGGCCCCTTGACCATTCGGTCAAGAAGGCGGGCAGCATATCGGGCATGATATGCTGTATGGGCAGAGGGGTGAGCAAAAGCGCACCGTTTACATAAAGCAGAGGGACAAAGATCAGCGCGGACAGGATGTTTTTTGCCAGCACGCAGGACAGCGAAAAGAGTCCCGTTGCGTAAAGCAGTACGATCACGTCAATCAGAAGATATTGCAGATGGCGGGAGGGATTGTAGGAAAGATAGTACGCGGGATTTTTGAGCGCGCTCATACCAACAAGGGCTAAAAACAGTCCTCCAAGGCAGAGAATTGAGCAGGAAAGGGAAGATAGATAGCAGGCAAAGAAGCGGCGCGCAGGGGAAAAGGGGAGTGCCATGAGGGCATCGGTTTTTCTTTGGCTGTATAAATGCGAGAAAGGAATAACCGCAAGCACAGGGAAGACCAGCGCGTACATGTTGAAGAGAGACAGACTCGTTGCGATGGAATCCATGGAAAAGAGTATTACCAGAGCAGAGGGTAAAAACAACAGCGTCGAAAGAACGGCTCCTGCGGGCAGTTGCTTTTTTAAGAGAATAAAGTATAGCAGGAAAATAGATCGTTTTTTCATTTGAGGCACTCCTTTCGTGAGTGATTTTTTAAGTCTCCTGTTCGTTTTCGGGCGCGGGATCTCCGTATTCAAGATCAAAGCACGTAAACAGATCGTTGAAGTTTACGATGCGGGTGACGGTCCGTCCGTCCTTCAAGGTGACGATCACAGGCTGACCGCCCCATTTGCTGAACTCGAAGGGAATGATTATTTTTTCAAAGCGGGCAAGAGCCTCGGGGCAGGAGATGCGTGTTTCGTTCATAAAGTTGAAGTGATCCTTATAGCGGTTCATTTCGTAAAGTCCTTCCACCCCTTCAATATCCGAAAAGAGGGGCTGTTCGGTGTGGACGCTGACAATGTCCTCTGCGGGAATGGGGGCGGTGAGCCACAGCGCACCAAGACCAAATTCAAGTGCTGATAACAGCGCAAGACCAAGGGGGATCACGGTCATTGAAAGCAGACGCAGGATGCGGCGCCACTTCAAACGGCTTCGGATCAGCACGCACACAAGATAGAACACGCCATTGGCAATCAGCGGCAGGGGGAAAAGCATCAATATTGCGTGAATTTCATCGTTAATCAGCAGTAGAAGGCAGATGGCAAAGCAGGGAAGCCATATAATGAGTGAAAACAGAATGTCCTCCCATTTTTCCGATTGGGCGTGACCTGCGTTTTCGCCCCTGCGCTTGCAGTAAAGCAGTCCGCCAAGGAGGCTGAGTGCTAACGCCAAAAGAAGGAAGAATGCGGGCTCTATCAGATCAAGAGCACTGACCTGTTCTTTTTCGGTGAGAAATCCACTGACGACGGGAAGACTTTTTACGGCAAAGACCTTGGCATCATCGGTAGAATAGGCGTAGGAAAGCAGACGGTTTGTGGGAGACAGCGCTGCCCAAAGAAGCAAAACGGCAGGAAACACCACCGACCAGCAAAGGGCAGAGAGCATTTTTCCGCCCATCACCGCGCCAAAGCTCACCAGTGCGCACCCCAAAAGCAGGGTGGCGCATTGCTGAAGAAGTGTGAGCAGAGCACTTGCGAGGGTAGAGGTGCCGTGAACGGTGAAAAGAGACTCAAAAAGGGCGAAGGAAGCAAAGATCAGCCAGATAAACAGGCAAAACAGCACGCCGGTAAGTAAGCAGGCGGTATAGCGCTCCTTTGCAGTGAAAGGCAAAGCCAGGGTAAAGTCGCTTTCATTTTTGCTAAAAAGGTGGGAAAAGGGCTTTAAAAGCAGGAGGGGCAGGATCAGCGCACATGCGCCGCCGGCGATAAAGAGGGCGTCGGATGATAAACTAAAGGAGCAAACGAGGACCACTGCAAAGCATAGGGCACTAAGAAGCAGTGCGGGAAAGAGCATGCCTTGTGCGGTGGCACGGCAAAGTGTAAATAAACGGTTTTTATTCATGATGAGCCTCCTTTCGGCGATTTTTATCTGGGGTCAAAGGGCGGCAGTATACCCTAACTCCTCCATTTTGCAAAGGAACACCTCTTCAAGATTCATGGGCACGATCTCAAGGAGCATCGGGTCAAGGGAAGAAAGCCTTACTTCAAGGTCAGTTTTATCGCCCTTTGCCATAAAGGTGCAAACGCTTCCGCTTTGGGTGAAGCGCAGGGGAGAAAGATCCTCAAAAAGGGTACTGTCGTAGGGAGCACTTCTTGCAAATTGAATTTTCACATACCCTTCGGTGGCACCGTCGGTCTCGCTGTCAAGGAGCACCTTGCCCTTGTGGATCATTGCCATGCGGTCGCAGGTGTCCTCTAATTCCCTAATGGAGTGGGTGGCAATGAGAATGGTGGAGCGGCGCTCCAGCACATCGGCATAAAGAAGATTGCGCACCGCCCCGCGCATCATGGGGTCAAGACCGTCAAAGGTCTCGTCAAGAAGCAGCACCTTGGGCATTGCGCAAAGCCCCAGGGCGATGATGGCTCTGCGTCTTGTGCCCTTAGACAGGGAGGAAAGGCTCGCCTTGCCGTCAAGATCCAGCTTCTTTTTCAAGTCCTCGTAGCGGTCGGTATCAAAGCTCTTGTAAAAGGAACGGTAGAGCTTTGCCATTTTGTCAAGACTTCCGTTTGAAAGATAATAGAAATCGTCGGGAATAAAGAGAATGTGCTCTTTGGCGCGGGGATTGTTGAAGATCTTTTCGTCGTCAAGAAACAATTCACCCTTATCGGGCTTGTAAACGCCTGCCAGCAGACGGAACAGGGTAGACTTGCCCGCACCGTTTGAGCCGACGAGCCCGAAGATGGATCCGTCGGGGATGGTTATGGATACATCGTCAAGGGCAGTGATGGGCTGCTTGTAGGTTTCAAATGCTTTGGTTACGTGTTCAATGCGGATCATACGGTACCTCCATTGGAATCTTCGTTGAAGTTTTTAATGGTTTTGCGCACCAGCTGCTCTAACTCCTCTGCTTCAATACCCGATAAAAGCAGCTCGCGCACGGTGCCTTCAAGGGCAGGCAGGCGTTTTCTTGCCCGCTCTTTTAGGAGTGCTACGGCGTTTTCCGAAACGAAACAGCCATTTCCCGGAGAGGAGATCACCAGTCCTCTTGCCGCAAGCTCGGAAATGCTTTTTTGCACAGTGTTGGGATTGATGCCCAGAATGTGAGAAAATTCTCTGACCGAGGGAAGAAGACTGCCCGGGGGATAGATGCCTAAGAGGATATTCTTTTCAATGCCGTCGATGAGCTGTTCATATACCGGCTTTGGTGACAGCTTATCAATGAGAACCATACGCTCCACTCCTTTCTCTTTTGTATGCGGTCATGCATTGATGGCACAAGCTGCAAATCAAGTGTACTATTACCCTTAGTACACTTAGAGTATAGCATAAAGCCCCCCTCTTGTCAAGAGGGGGCAAAGGCATATAGTGAAAAAAATCCGAAAGATCGTGACCGATCTTTCGGATTTTGATGGATGATATTGTTTTTGTAGGAAAGCGTTTCTTACAGAACCTTATCCTCTACTTCCTTTACAGCCTTTGCAAGGAATTCTTCTGCTTTCATCACGCCGGCGTCGCCCACCTTGCGGTCGCGGACAGCCACGGTGCCGTCTTCCACTTCCTTTGCACCAATGACCAGCATATAAGGAACCTTGGAAAGCTGTGCTTCTCTGATCTTGTAGCCGATCTTTTCGGTGCGTTCGTCGATCTCCACGCGAAGGCCTGCCTTCTGCAGGTCAGCTACCACCTTCTCGGCGTATTCGTGCTGGTCAAGACCAATGGGCAGAACCTTTACCTGTACGGGTGCCATCCACATAGGCAGTGCGCCTGCAAACTTCTCGATGATCAGCGCAAGAGTTCTCTGATAGCAGCCGATGGAGGTGCGGTGGATGATATAAGGATGCTTCTTCTGACCGTCTCTGTCGGTATATTCCATACCGAACTTTTCGGCAAGCATCTGGTCGATCTGAATGGTGATAAGGGTATCTTCCTTGCCGTGTACATTCTTGATCTGAATATCCAGCTTGGGGCCGTAGAAGGCTGCCTCACCGATACCGATCTTGTATTCAAGACCGATGTCATCAAGGATCTTCTTCATGGTGCTCTGTGCCTCGTCCCACTGCTCGTCGGTACCGATATACTTTTCCTTGTTTGCGGGATCCCACTGGGAGAAGCGGTAGGAAACGTCCTCGTAAAGACCGATGCACTTGAGCATATAGATGCAAAGCTCCAGGCATCCCTTAAACTCTGCTTCAAGCTGCTCGGGGGTGCACATCAAGTGACCCTCGGAAATGGTGAACTGACGCACTCTGATCAAACCGTGCATCTCGCCCGAATCCTCGTTTCTAAACAGGGTCGAGGTCTCGTTATAGCGCAGGGGCAGGTCTCTGTAGGAGCGTGCCTTGTTAAGATATGCTTGATACTGGAAGGGGCAGGTCATGGGATGAAGCGCCAGACAGTCCTTGCCATCGGGGTCGCCGATGATGAACATGCCGTCTCTGTAGTGATCCCAGTGACCGGAGATTCTGTAAAGATCGGGCTTTGCCATAAAGGGGGTCATGGTGGGGATCCAGCCGCGTCTTGCTTCCTCGTCCTCCACGAATCTCTGAAGGATGCGCAGAACGGTAGCGCCCTTGGGCAGCATAATGGGCAGTCCCTGTCCCACCACGTCGGAGGTGGTGAAGTATTCAAGCTCTCTGCCAAGCTTGTTGTGGTCTCTCTTCTTGGCTTCTTCCACAGCGGCAAGGTGGGCGTTAACCTCATCCTTGGTGGGGAATGCGGTGCCGTAGATTCTCTGCATCATCTTGTTGTTGGAGTTGCCT
>JAFTMP010000139.1 GCA_017452335.1 Clostridia bacterium | reverse complement strand
GTAATTATAGAACGCATTGCAGAAACCGTTTTCGCATTTGAAACTTTTATCATGATGTGATAATGTGGCTTTTTTAAATCACCTCTTTTATGTAGCAATTCTCTTGTTCCGTCTTCTTTGTCAAGGATTTTGCACTCATTATATCTGTCTTTATCGTGCAAAATTCCGTACCATTGAAGAGCAAGCATATCAAGAGTTGTTTTTACGAAATGTTCATGACGCTTGTTTTCGGGATAAAGCTTTAGGGTAAACCAGTAAAACCGAGGGGCTTTTCCTTTTGGTGGGAGGTTGGTTGTGTCTTTTTCGTTACTCATTGCAAATTCTTCCTTTCTCAGAATTTGCATTTTAAGCAATTGGATGCATGGCACGGAGCTCCCCTATTTCTATAGTTTTGTTTGTTGAAAATATGTGCACGCGCCTATGTTCAAGCACCGGTTTTTCTTTGTTGTCTCTGATATTTGTGTCCATTGGTATTCGTCTGCGCTTCCGTGTCCATAATGCCATATAAATATCTTTTGATTTGAAGTTTGCCGTTGAGATGTAAATTCTGCTTACTTTTTTGTTTACGTTCTTGCATTTTTATTTACATCGTGTTATAATTTTGTGGTCACGTAAGAGACAAATATCTAAAAATTAGAGGTGAAGTATGACTCTTGCAGAAAAAATTAAGTATCTGCGCAAAAAACGAGGGATGACTCAGCGGGATTTAGCGGGTGATTTTATGACGCGCAATATGCTCAGTCAAATTGAGCGCGGTGCGGCACTTCCCTCTATGCCGACGCTGGAACATCTTTCAAAAAAACTATCTGTTGATCCCTCTGTTTTTTTTGAAAACGGAAAGACAATTGAACGATTGGAGCAGGAAGAGCTTCTTGCTGAGCTGAAGGATCACTATAGCAAAAAGCAGTATTCCATGTGTATTCGTTTGGTGCGCGAGGCATCGTTTTCTCGAAATACCGAGTTTGCGATGATTCTTTATGATTGTTACTATAATGAGGGGGTGACACGCTTTAATGCCAGTGATTTCGCCGGTTCTCTTCAGTTTTTCTCTCTTGCAGAAGATTTTGAAGATCCGGTCAGCTTTCCCTCCTTTCATCATGGAAAGATTGGTTTCTACAAGGAGTTGATTTCATCATTCGGCGAAGGCATGCATTTGGTTTCCGCTTCGTTATTTGCATCGCTATCTTCTGATGACGATGGCTTTGCGGAGTATTTTATGTATACTTATTTGATGTCGCTGATTGATAATAATCAAAGTGACCGTGCCATTTTGATCTATGATACGATTCGATTAAAAGATGAGGGCTACAGGATCCATATCAATGCACGCCTTGCCGCCTCCAGATTTAATTATGAACGTGCTAAGGAACTGCTTCTTTCTGTTGTGCAAAGTGAAAAAGAGTATCCTGCTCCTTTTCTTTATAATGTGTTCAAGGACCTTGAAAGATATTGCAAGGCACTTGAAGATTACGAAACAGCTTATTATTGCGCAACGATTCGAGAAAAATACAGTTACCAAATTCCCGTACGACGGCATTTGAATGATGGCTGATCGAATGTTTGAATTTTGAAGAAATTTATAAAAAAATATGATATTTTGTTCTTTTTTATATTGATATTTTTTTAAAAATATAGTATAATATATGCGAATTGGGTTTTATGACCTGCTTGGGCGAAGATGACGGCAACCGTCTCGCTTGGCGAAATATATTTGTTGTCGGGAATGGAGAAAACTGTTATGAATATCATCAAGCAGAATACTCTTGAACAGTATGAAGAACTGCTCGCAGGCGGCGGCACCGCTTACGATCGCGTTGCAAACCTGTTCGATGCCGGCACATTTGTGGAACTGGGACGCTTTGTAAAAAAAGCTACTACCGAGTTTGACAATGAGCCCGGAAACGAATTCGAAGGCGTTGTGACCGGTTACGGTGCAATTGACGGTAAGTTGGTTTTTGCGTTTGTTCAGGATTTTTCGAGAATGAAAGGTGCGATGAGCGAAGCGCACGCAAAAAAAATCGTGGCGGTATACGATTCCGCAATGAAGTCCGGTGCACCCGTAATCGGTGTGTTTGACTCCGCCGGTGCAAAGGTACTGGAGGGCGTTGCGGCTCTTTCCGGATACGGCTCTATCATGAAGGCAGCTGCTCAGGCTTCCGGTGTGATTCCCCAGATCGCTGTAATTGCCGGTACTTGCTCCGGTTCTCTTGCAACCATTGCCTCCATGAGCGATGTGGTGATCGGTGCAAAGAGCGGATCTCTGTACATCAACTCTCCGTTTGCTCAGAAGGCAAAGGGCGAGGAAAAGGCAGGAACCATTGAATATGCCGCTGAAAATGGCGCAGTTTCTGTGGTAACCGAGACTGTTGAGGAAGCTCTTGTAACAGCAAAGAAGCTGATCGTACTCTTCCCTTCCAACAACGTGGAGGGAACTGCTTATAATGAGGTTGCCGACAGTGCTAACCGTTTGGTTGCAGGTGAAGGTGCTCTTACAGAGATCGTTTCTGAACTTGTGGACGCAGGCAGTGCTGTAGAGTTTGGTAAGGAGTATGCGCCCGATACCGCTACCACTGTTGCTTCTATCGGCGGAATTACCGTTGGCGTTGTTGCTGCAGGCGGAAAGCTGACCGCTAAGGGTGCAGAAAAGGCAGCGAAGTTCGTGTCCTTCTGCGATAGCTTCAGCATTCCCGTGGTAACCCTTGTTGACTGCGAAGGCACCGCTGCATGTGCATGCAGTGAAAAGGCACCTTTCTCTTCTAAGCTGGCAAGACTGGCTAGTGCGTATGCCGTTTCCACCACTGCAAAGGTTAGTGTCGTGACGGGTAAGGCGTATGGTACTGTATTTACTGTATTCGGTTCTAAGACATTGGGTGCTGATGTGGCTTTCGCTACTCCCAATGCAAGCATCTCCGTAATGCCTACGGAGGCTGCTGTTGAATTTATTTATGCCGATCAGATCAAGACTGCCGCTGATCCTATGGCGGAAAAGGAAGCTGTAACGGCTGAGTGGAGCGAAAAGGTATGCTCCCCTGTAACTGCCGCAAGAAACGGTGATTTGGATGATATCATTGCCGCATCTGAACTGAGAATGAGAGTTGCCGCTGCTCTTGAAATGCTTTCGGGCAAGGCCACCACGGCGCCCTACAAGAAGCATGGCAACCTTCCCCTGTAATATGCAAGGAAAGGGTGAGTAAACAATGCAACTTTCCACACTGTTATTAAATGAATCGCTGACCTTAGGCGAAAAGCTTTCTACCGGCACAGTAACGCTGGTACTGGGTATGCTGGTTGTTTTTGCTGTTTTACTGATCATCATGCTGGTGCTGATGGCAATTGGTGGATTCTTTGCCTCCAAAGATAAAAAGAAAGCGGAAAAACCTGCAAAAAAGGAAGAGGCTGTTGAAACAGTACCTGTTTCCGAAGTAGTTCCTGTACCCGAAGCACCTGTTGCTGATGAGGAGATCGTTGCGGCTATCACCGCGGCAATTTCCGTGATGATGGAAGCGCCTGTAGGTTCTTTTAGAGTTGTTTCATTCAGAAAAACAACGGCAAAAGCCGCATGGAATAAGAAATAATCAAGTTAAGGAGAATATAATCATGAGAAAATTCAGTGTTACCGTAAACGGTTCTACCTATGAGGTAATCGTTGAAGAAGTGGCTGCTGATGCCACCGTTACTCCCGTTGCGGCGCCCGTTGCCGCTCCTGCTCCCGTAGCAGCAGCTCCCGCTCCTAAGGCAGCAGCCCCCAAGCCTGCAGCTACCGGTGCGGCAGGTTCCGTTTCGATCAAGTCCCCCTTCCCCGGAACTGTTCTGAAAGTGAATGTAGCTCCCGGACAGGCAGTAAAGAAGGATGAGACTTTGATGGTTATTGAAGCAATGAAGATGGAAAACGAAATCAAGGCTCCCCAGGACGGAACCGTTGCTTCTGTAAACGTCACTAAGGGCGCATCTGTCAATACCGACGATCTGCTTTGCTCTCTGAAATAATCATCGGATTGTAATTGTAATCTGAAACAGAAAGGAATTACAACATGGCTCAAATACTTGAAACGATGAAAACGTTTCTGGAGTCTACCGGCTTTGCGCGTTTGATTGCTTTGGGAGATGTAGTGGATGTACTGAAGGTTATTGCAATGTTTGCAATTTCCTGCGTGCTCGTGTATCTTGCAATTGCGAAGAAATTCGAACCGCTGTTGCTTCTACCTATTGCGATAGGTATGCTGCTGGGTAACCTCCCCGGAACAGAGATGTTCCACATGAACCTATTCATTAGTGAAGATACTTCTGCTGTAATAGCTGATGTACAGGATGCGATGGTACAGGAAGGCTATTACGACGGTGATCCTACTGCTCTGACAGAGGAAACCAAGCTTGCCGATGTGCTTGCCGAGATGCATGCCAATCTCGTTGGTGCAGGCGTGATGTCCGCTGATTCCGTTGTTGATTTTTCTAAGATCAAGGACGGTAGCGAAGAGCTGGTAGCGCTTCTAACCTCTTATAAGGATGCCATTTTTGCAAATGACACAGACGATTCTCTTGGAAGCGACAAGAATCTGACAATGAGCATCAATTCGATCACCGTAAATGAGGGCGGATTGAATCTTGCCGATATTGCTCATTACGGCGGTCTGCTTGACCTGCTGTACCTGGGTGTAAAGTTGGGTATCTATCCTTGTCTTATCTTTATGGGTATCGGTGCAATGACCGACTTTGCTCCTCTGATTGCAAACCCCAAGAGCTTGCTCCTCGGTGCTGCCGCGCAGTTAGGCGTGTTCGCGGCATTCTTTGGCGCACTGCTTCTGGGCTTTACCCCCCAGGAAGCCGCTTCTATCGGTATTATCGGCGGCGCAGACGGTCCTACGGCGATCTTGGTTACCAAAACTTTGGCACCTCATTTGCTTGGCGCGATCGCCATTGCCGCATACTCTTACATGGCGCTGATCCCCATGATCCAGCCTCCTATCATGAAGCTGATGACCTCTAAAAAGGACAGAAAGATCGTGATGGGTAGTGTGCGTCCTGTTTCCAAGCTGGAAAAGATCCTCTTCCCCATCGTGGTAACCTTCACTGTTGTGCTGATCGTTCCCGATGCAGGTCCTCTTGTGGGTGCCTTGATGTTTGGTAACCTGCTGACCACCTGCGGCGTAACTGAGCGTATTTCCAAGACTGCTCAGAACGAACTGATGAATATCGTTACCATTTTCCTTGGTATCACCGTTGGTGCTACCGCTACTGCCGCTAACTTCCTGAGCATCAAGACACTGTACATCATTGCACTGGGTCTGTGCGCATTTGCACTGTCCACTGCGGGCGGTCTTATTGGCGGTAATATCATGTGCAAGCTGACCAAGGGCAAGGTAAATCCTTTGATCGGTTCTGCGGGTGTATCCGCTGTTCCTATGGCGTCAAGAGTTTCACAGATCCAGGGACAGAAGGAAAACCCTGCAAACTACCTGCTCATGCACGCTATGGGTCCCAACGTGGCAGGCGTTATCTGCTCTGCCGTTGCGGCAGGCTTCCTGCTTGCAAATTTCTAAGTAATCAGAAAGGAATAGAATACCAATGGCAAAAGTAAAAATTACTGAAACTGCTCTTCGTGACTCTCATCAGTCTCTGATTGCTACCAGAATGACCACTGAAGAGATGCTTCCCATTTTGAAAGAGATGGACGAAGTGGGCTATCACTCCCTGGAAGTATGGGGTGGTGCTACCTTTGATGCCTGCCTGCGCTTCTTGAATGAAGATCCTTGGCAGAGACTGCGCAAGATCCGTGATGTAGCAAAGAATACCAATCTTCAGATGCTTTTCCGCGGTCAGAACATTCTTGGCTACCGTCACTATTCTGACGACGTTGTAGAATACTTCGTACAGAAGTCTATCTCCAACGGTATTGATATCATCAGAGTTTTCGATGCGCTCAACGATGCAAGAAACCTGGAGACTGCCATCAAGGCAACCAACCGTGAGCGCGCGCAGAGCGGTAAGGGACATGTACAGGTTGCACTTTCCTATACTACAGGTCCCATCTTCACCACCGATTATTATGTAAACTATACGAAGCAGCTCGTTGATATGGGTGTTGACTCTATCTGTATCAAGGATATGGCTGGTCTTTTAAAGCCCTACGATGCAGAAGTGCTTGTAAAGGCAATTAAGAGCAACTTCCCCGATCTGCCCGTTGAATTGCACACCCACTACACCGCAGGTCTTGCTTCTATGACCACTCTGAAGGCAATTGAAGCAGGTTGCGACATTGTGGACACTGCAATTTCTCCCTTGGCACTTGGTACCTCTCAGCCTGCTACAGAGCCCATCGTAGCAGCTCTTGAAGGTACACCTTATGATACCGGTCTTGATTTGAAGAAGCTGGACGTAATCTCCAAGTACTTTACCACTCTTCGTGAAAAGTATCTGGCAAATGGTCTGCTCAATCCCAAGGTGCTGAAGGTTGACGCCAACACCCTGCTTTATCAAGTTCCTGGCGGCATGCTTTCGAACTTGATCTCCCAGCTTGCACAGATGGGCAAGTCTGATAAGCTCCAGGAATGCCTTGAAGAGGTTCCGAGAGTTCGTGCTGACGCGGGTTATCCTCCTCTGGTTACCCCCTCCTCCCAGATCGTTGGTACCCAGGCAGTTATGAACGTGATCTACGGTGAGCGTTATAAGTCTGTTACCAAGGAATTTAAAGCAATGATCAAGGGCGAATATGGTAGACCCGCTGTTCCGATTGATCCTGCATTCCAGAAGAAGATTCTGGGTGATGAGAAGCCTATCACCTGCCGTCCTGCAGATCTGCTTAAGCCCGAGCTTGAGGATCTGAAAAAGAAGGTTGCTCCCTATGCAGAACAGGAAGAGGACGTGCTTTCCTACGCATTGTTTGAACAGGTTGCTACCAAGTTCTTCGATAACAGAAAGGCTGCAAAGCTGAACCTGGATGAAGGCACTGCGGATAAAAAGGCAAAGATCCACACAGTATAATTCTGACGGACAATAATAGATTTGGCAGTTGCGATGCAACTGCCAAATTCTTTATGGGAGAAAGATGAACTATCAAAAAAATCATAGTAAGCTCAGTAGACTTGATTGGATACTGATTGTTTTTACCGCTTCCCTGCTTGCTTTAACGCTCCTGCTCACAGGTCCCTTCGTTCGTGTATTTTATAGCATGGGGATCATGGCGGTATACAGTGACATTTGCGAAAAAGACTCACTGCTTGTAAGCGAGAATATTGATCTGCACATTCCGGGTGGTCTTTCCACTCTCAAAAGCGACTGGTTTCCCTTTGTAATGACTTTTCATCCGGGCAATTCATTTGGATACAGCGTACGAAAGGACTGTTCTCTTACCATTCTCTATAACTTTCCTGCTTTTTCTCCGATAAAAGGATGCAGCAAGCTATACGATCCCGAAAGCCCTTATTACAGCAGCTTTTACGGCGCTTACCTTGTAAAGAGTAATGAGCCTTACGGCTTCATTACAGATGAAGACGGTAGGATCGTTGGTGTAAATGAAGAAGATACTGCGGCTGTTGCAAAATATGATTATAAAACTCTTGTGCTTTCAGACTTCGGGCTGTCTTATGAGGACTTTGTTTTCGATTTTAAGGCGACTAATCACGAAGAAAACATAACTTATGCAGGAAGTAATGGCTGGTACAAAATTGATGCAGAGCTGACAGTAAGCGGCTGTGCTCATGAAAAAAGTTCCTTTGCGCAGTCATATTTGCAATATGGTATTCCAAATTTTGCATTTGAGGAGCCGTTTGCGCCAGTAAAAATGTATGGCAG
Organism: Clostridia bacterium; assembly: GCA_017452335.1. Lineage (GTDB taxonomy): Bacteria > Bacillota > Clostridia > Oscillospirales > CAG-272 > UBA11512. Next base: position 5,642 of record JAFTMP010000139.1, on the reverse strand, counting down.
AATGTATGGAAAATACATTGAAGAAAAGAAAACAAGCGTGTTCTTCTATATCATTGCGGCAGACGTGCAAGTACTTGAGGAATGTGATAATGCGATTCTTTCAAAGAGCACATTGTCACTGTGAATGAAAGAAAGCCTGACAGCGTGTCTGTCAGGCTTGTTTTAAACGGTTATTCGTCGATAGTTGGTTGCTGTTCGATTGTTTTGGGTTTGTTCTTTTTTGAGCGAATATACAGCGCTGTGCATGCTCCGCCGCCGAGCAGTACCAAAGAGATGATCATAATCGCACAGTGCATAAAGAATGCATCCGGCAAAATTGTAATAACCAGATCCTCGTACGGATCAAAGATCCAGTAATCATTGTCAAAGGCAATTTCGTGAAACAGTATAAAGACCTTTTGCCAGTTTAGCGCAATCAGAGATCCCACGACAACAGGAAGCGTTACAGTTACGATCCCTGTATAAAGAAGATAGTCCGTCCTCTTTTTGATATAAAAGTAATATATCCCCGCTATACAAACAGGAAGCAGTACCAGCGCCATGACCTTAAACAGATCAAAAATATCTTTCACTTCCTCAAAATGGATCTGTGCGGTTTCAGACATCATATTATCGCTTGGAAAAACAAGTTCTCCATCAGATAGCGGAAGGTTATAGTCGATCAAAGCGTCATAATTGGCTTTGATCTCCTCTTTTTCAAAGCCCGATGTTTCTGCAATGTCAAGAAGCTTGATATCCAGATAGTATAACGGACGAAAAGCAAGGGTCAGAAAGACAGATGAAGAAACAAAGAGCAGAAACATTGCCAAAGCCAACAGCAAGGCAAAGACGGTATCATACCATTTTTTTGATTTGGGTGTATTTGATGCGTTCATAGCTCCCTCCTTAACAAACACGCTTATTGTAGCATAGTTTTATGTTTCTGTCAAGAAAAGGTTGACTTGTTTTAGTCAACCTTTTGTTTTACTTCGAACTCGAAGCGTATTCTAATAACAAATCGCGTGAATTGGGAAGTTTTCCTTCTGAAACAAGCTCCAAAATCTCCTCCAGCATCTTACCAATGGCAGGTCCCTTTTCAAAGCCGAGAGCAATCAGATCGTTTCCGTTTATATCAAGAGTTCTTAAACTCAGACACCGTCCTTCTTCTTTGAGTTCTTCTACCCATGAAAGGCATTGATCGTGCAACGCTGTACGATGATACTCCGGCGCCTGTCCCATATTGTCTGCTCTTCGCAAAGCTACGAGCTGTCGATAGCATTCGATACCGTGGCGTCGAAGTCTTTTAGCGACTTGTTCTTTACTTGTTTCTGCCGGAGAGTCGTGATGCGAAACAAGGAAAAGGACCTTTTCGGTAAGTGCGCGGTCGGCTTTTAACTCCTGTAATGCGCGCTGTGCGATTTCGCGGCTTTTGGAGGCGTGACCGTAATAATGTGATATGCCCTCTGCATCTGTTACTTGGGTAAACGGTTTTCCGATATCGTGAAAGAGTGCTGCAATGCGCAGCGCAGGATCGGCGGGAGCAGCCTCAATAGCCAATGCCGTGTGCGTTAAAAGATCGTGGCAGTGATGGGGATTATTTTGATCAAAAGAGATCATTTGGCTAATTTCCGGAACGACCTCTGCAAAAATCTCGGGAAAAGTGCAAAGCACTTCTCGAATGCCTTTTCCGCAAACTGTTTTTTTTATTTCTGAAAAACACCGCTCTTTTGAAACATGCTTCAAGCGCGAACAAAGTCTTTTTGCGGCATCGGCAGTGCGCTTCTCTATTCTGAATTGCAAAACTGACGAAAAACGCAGTGCGCGCAAAATGCGCAGAGCATCCTCCGTAAAACGTTCTTCGGGATCTCCGACTGCTCGAATGATACCGGATTTCAGGTCTTCCCTGCCGCCATACGGATCAATTATAATACCTGCCATATCCATCGCCATTGCGTTGATCGTGAAGTCTCTTCTCTTTAAATCCTCTTTAATTGAGGTTGAGAAAATCACTTGGTCCGGATGTCTGCCATCACTGTATAGACCATCCGTGCGGTAAGTAGTGACCTCAAACGGTTGGTCTTCGCAAAGAACGGTAAGCGTACCATGCTGTATTCCCGTCTCGATCACACGAAAATCCGAGAAGATCTCTTTGATCTCACCGGGCAAGGCATTGGTGGTGATATCATAGTCATGAGGCACTTTATCAAGCAGTAGATCTCTTACGCACCCGCCAACCAAATATCCTTCCTTCCCTGAGTCCTCTAATTTTTTCAATATTTGCATTGCGGCAGTCATGAAACAAACTCCCTTCCAAAATGAGAGGTGTCGTGTTTTCACGACACCTCCCCTATTGCTGTTTTGATTTTAAAGCTTACTTTTTCTTCTTCATCAGTACAAGTGCAACGGCAATACCCGCAATAACCAATACAGCGGCAACGCCTGCCACAACGGCACCAGTCGGGAACTCCTTGGGTTCATCGTCATTTTCGCCTTTATCGGGAGAAGAAGCAGGAGCGGGAGCGGAGTCGGACGGCTCTTCAACCTTGGAAGAAACGGAGGGCTGATCAGACTCTTCCTTGGAGGGATCCTCGGGTGTGGGATCGGTATTGATCGCAAAAGGAACTACCTGATCATCAATTGTGAAATTACTGAAGGTATATGCTTGTACTTCCTCATCGGAGGAGGTGTTTGCAAATAAGCCAACGCTCAGATCAGCAGAATCAGCCACCTTTACAGTAGCAAATGTTCTGGTATTGTTATCGGTGAACCCGCCGATAACCTTCAATTCGCCATCCTTCAGTTCCACAGTAACTGTGTAGGGCTTGTTTTTATCGCCTGCAAGGAAGTCCTTGATCTCCTCGGTCTTAACGCCCTGACCAATGCAGGTAATTGCATACTGATCAGTATAAGTACGCTGAACCGCAATGTACTTATCTTCACCCAAGTGAATGACTACACCGCCGCCAACGCTGGTGTTCTGCGCGTAATCGTCAATGGAAACCTTTACTTTAAAGTTTCCTTTAGGCAAATTATAGACCAATTCGTTTACATCGCCATCTTTGATGGAACCTAAAGATGTAAGCAATTGAACCTTATTTACATCATCCAGCACGAAGGACAGTGCATTGCTGTTCTGCTGTGCCTTCAAGGTAAACAGATTGTTTTGAACAAAGGGAGAAGCAGAAACATTGATCTCGATCTTTGTACAAATCTTTTCATCTGCAAGGCTTGCAATGGTAATGGTTGCTTTGCCGGACTTTAAGGGGAGAATATCACCGTTTTGAGAAACGGAAACAACTTCGCTATCGGAGCTAGTAAATTTCACAGTATCAAAGAGAATGTCAGTACCTTCCAGCTTATAATTCAGTGTCTGTCTGATACCTACGATCGTGTTGATCTCGGTCTTATCGGGAACGATCGCGGAAGGAATATACTTGCCGTCATTGTTTGCCTTGATAAACTTCACGCTGTAACCGCCTCTTGCAAGCAGGTCATAAGTCAGCGTATCAGCACTGGTAACCAGCTTAGACTCCACCTCAACAGTTTTGGAATCTGCATCTTTATAGATGATCGCATAATACTTGCCTTCTCCCAAGAAATCCAGCTTCATCTGCAGATTGGTTTTCTTGACAACAGACATGGAAGCGGCATACCAGTTATCGCCGGAACGGCGGGCAAGGGATACCCAAGAGCCTACAGAACCATCAATAAAGTGGATATCATCCCATGCTGCGGGCAGATTCTTATAGAAAAGCTTGGCGTTAAAGTTCAGATAGTCATCGGCACCGCTTGCCATACAAGGCATACCGGATTCGAAAATGATATTACATGCAAGCTGTACACCAACGGTGTTGCCGGAAGCAGTGGGATACAGTCTGGGAGTGATATCAATAGGACCAACAACATTTCGTGCATAAGCCCAATACATTGCGGCATCTACCCAGAATCCACCGTATTCTTCGCCGTTTACAGCTTCACGGTTAAATACGTTGGGATAGGTGCGTCTTTCACCGGTAGGCTTATTGGCACCGTGGCAGTTAACAACCAATTTCAGTTCTGCGCATCTTTCGTAGATCCGCTTGTAGTTGTCGATCGTTTCCTGGCTCTCGTTATCAAAGAAGTCAGCCTTGATACCCTTAATACCCTTAGCTGCCCATTCATTTAAAATATCCAGCTCTTCGGGCGTATCCAGGTCAGCGTTGAGTACCCATGCAATAAAGCCAACGCCCTTGCTGTCTGCATACTCAACAAGCTCGTCAAAATAGGGGAAATAGCCATCATAGCGCTTGCCGGGAACAGAGGAGTTGGGCTGCCAGCCTTCATCAAGGATCAGATACTTCCAACCCATTTCTGCTGCCAGATCAATATATTTACGAATAGTGGCTTCTGTTCTCTGACCTTGATAGCCTTCAGACAACCACATCCATGCGGTAACACCGGGAACCACCCAAGAGAAATCCTAGTCGGTGGCATCCGCCAATTTTTCGGTCAGATCGCTTTCAACAACGTCACCAATCTCACCAAAAATACCGTATCTCCAAGGAGAGGTGAAGGATGTTGTAATCACCACGTCGTCCTTAACTGGCGCGAAGTAAATCTGGTATTCTCCGCTACCGGGAGCAACGGGCTTTAAGAGAGAGCCTGCATAGCTGTCGGTATAAAGATTAGACTCATTTAAGAGCAGATATTTATCGGTCTTCTCTTCGTTGTTTGCAAGGCGCACCAGCGTGGGGAAGCAAACAAAGGAAGATTTCTTATCGTTGACATTGAAATTGCTGTAGCCCGACTCGTAGCAGAACTTGGAGTTTACAGTGTCGATCAGCTCAGCATACATGGAGGATTTGGCAGGAATCTTGAATGTTCCTGTTTCCTCTACAACATTCAGCTTTTCTTCTTTTCCGTCTTGACGGCGGATAGCGAAGCGGTAAGCGAAGCCTTCATCATAAGCGCGCAGATAGATGTCAAAGAAATAAGCATCCTTGGTAAAGGACAAGATTTCTTCATTATAGTGGTTTGTTACTTCACTTCTCTTACCGGAAATGGTGGTATAGCTGTCGTTATGCTCAATTACGCCGCTCTTGGATTTATAAGTCAGCGCATTTGAGAAATCGCAGTATTCGGTATTGATACCGATGGTAGAAGTGCCGACAACAACCTGTCCGCTCTTATCGGAAACGCTGTAGGATACAGATCCTTCGTCAGTGTAGTCTACATTGACGATCAAATTGCCGTCGGGAGAGGTGAGGGAGAAGTGCTGGGGAGTAACCTCGTCCATAAAGGAAATTACAATCGTCTGTGTTTTGGTGATCGTTCCCTTGGTTGCGGTAAGGGTGAAGCGTACAGTGCCCATTTTCTTGGATGTAACAACACCGGTTTTTTCATCAACAGAAGCAACCTCGGGATTGCTGGACTCAAACTTATAGGAATCGGGAACCAAGTCATCGCCTGCGATATCCTTAAAAGAATACTGCAACTGAACAGTAGTACCCTTCAGATAAGCATTTTTTTCGGAAGACAGATTCATGGTATTAAACTCCTTGAGTGCATCAGGATCGGTAACGAGCTGAGGCGTACCCCAAGAGGAGTGGTCGCCTGTGTTCGATCCGCATCCATCAGTCACCAGCTTTAATTTCTTAGTTCCTGCAGGAATCGGAACCTTGATG
>JAFTMP010000138.1 GCA_017452335.1 Clostridia bacterium | reverse complement strand
GTGCAAAGAGTACCTTGAGAAGTTGACGCAGACCGTTGACAGCATGGGAAATTTGATCCGCTCGGGAAATGAGATGTTGGATTATCTGATCAACGCAAAGCTTTCCCGCGCAAAGGACATCAAGGTGCTCTTAAACGGCTCAGCGGCACCGCTTGCCCACATTGATCCCGTGGATCTTTCCTGCATCGTGGGAAACATTTTGGACAATGCCATTGAGGCACAACAAGACGTCCCCATGGAAAAAAGGCAAATTGAGCTTCGCTTTGCACAGCACAGCGGCTGTGCGGTGATCCTTTGCAAAAACACGGTAAACGGCAGAGTACTTCAAAACGGAAAGTTAAAAAAGACCGCCAAAAGCGATCCCGAGTCCCACGGGCTGGGACACCAGATCGTGGAAGCCTCTGTCAAAAAATACGGCGGATGGGTCAACTATTTCGAAGAGGACGGCGTGTTCGGCGTACAGATCACCATTCCCGAAAAAACCGTCTAAAAGAACCCCTTGACCGTTTAATGCTTAGGGGGCTGCCGCAGTTAGATGCAGAAGACGTGATTTTGCCATCGTCGGCGTACGATGGTACGACAGAGGGCAAAATCGCGGCTAAAAAGCTGCATAAAAATGGAGAAATCTGCCGATGTTTTGTCGGCAGATTTCCACCTTGTAAAAATAAATGCAATTGAAGCACTAAATTTTCACAAAAATTCTATCCGCAGCTTTTGTTCTGCGCTAACTGCGACAGCCCCTGCAATTATCCCTAAAAGGGTGCAATCATCCCAAAGCCTTGAAAAACACTTTTTTGCCGTGCTATACTACAGTCAGCAAAGAACTTTCAAGGAGGACACCACATGATGACGCTCGGGCAACGGATCAAATACCATCGTAAACGCTGCGGCTACACCCAGCAAAAATTCGCAAACCTGCTGAATATCTCGCCGCAAGCCATTTCCAAATGGGAAAACGACCGCTCCATGCCCGATATCCTCACTCTGTCTAAGATCGCTTCGCTGCTGCAGCTCACCTTTGACGAGCTGGTGGAGGGGCTTTTCCCGTAAATTACAGGGCAGTTTTGAGGGTACGAGGGCATGAGATCATAAAACAAGAAAGGATCTACTCATGAAACTGCTATTTAAACAACGCTTTTTCTCCTGGTTTGACAGCTACGATATTTACGATGAAGCAGGAAACACCCTCTTTACCGTGGAGGGCAAGCTCTCCTGGGGACACTGCCTGCACATTCTTGACAAAAACGGAGTGCACGTGGGCACGGTGAAGGAGGAAATTTTCACCTTTCTGCCTACCTTTGAGCTGTACGAAGGGGAGCAGTATATCGGACGGATCAAAAAGGAGTTTTCCTTTTTCAAGCCCAGCTTTTGTATGGAATGCGGCGACTGGTCGGTAAAGGGCGACTGGTTTGAATGGGACTATGAGATCACCGATCCCCGCGGCACCGTTGCCGTGGTTTCCAAGGAGCTCTTCCAATTTACCGATACCTACGTGATCGACTTAAATGACCCCCGCGATGCCCTGCACGCCTTGATGGTGGTGCTGGCGATCGACGCGGAGAAGTGTTCCAGGGACTGACGGTTTTCAAGTGGTTTGCCAAAGGAAAACGCCTTTTTGCAGGGCTCTGCCCCGCACCCCGCCACCCCTTTTTGTAAAAAGGGGGGTGGACCCCAAAAACTTTGAATGCGCCAAACTATCGTTTGGCGGCGATGGGCTTGTTTGACACCCGGATTTTGCGTTTTTTGCCTGTAAAGCAGGCAAAAATTGTGGCACTTTACCACAAAGCAAAAACATTGGGGTGCGTCAAATGCAAACATGCATTTGACGCACCCCTTTTTCATTTATAGTGAAATCTTATTGGGTCTGCAAATTTTCTCAAAGAGTGCCGCTTCGCGCTTGCGGCAGGTCATAAAGAGGATCTGCAAATTGCCTCCTGACGCTCTTTGCGCCAGGGTCATGAAAAGGGAAGCCAAACGCAGGTCATCAAGATGGGTAAAGCTTTCGTCAAACACCATCACCGTTTCCTCTCCAAACAGCTTTGCTGTCAGACTCACCCGCACTGCCAAATACGCCAGATCGCCCATGGCGGCACTGAGCTCCTCAATGGGGCGCTCCTTGCCGGTCTTGCCGTCCAGCGCCAACAGCTCAAATTGCTCGCCTGTGTGCAGTGCCGTGTAGCGTCCCGCGCTTGCCCCTGCCAAAAAGTCGGAGGCGTCCTCCAAAATGCCGGGCAGGATCTTTTCTCTCATGCGGTGCACTGCCAAAAGAATACTTTCTCTTGCCAGGGTGAGCACCTGCAGTCTGCGCTCCTTTTCGGCAAGAGCCGCTTCCTGCTCTTGGAGCACATCAGCAAGCAAGAACCGATCCTCCATCTTTCTTTCAAGCTCCGCGATCTGTGCCTCCTGCTTTTTGGTGCGGTCCTCCAGCGCACGGCTGGTCTGATCGTAGAAGTTCACCTGCATGGTCAGCTTTTTGTATTCCTCGCTTGAAAGCTCCTGCTTTGCTCCGCCACTGCGCACAAAGGCAATGAGGTCCTTCACCTCTTCGGGGGTATAATCTATCTGCAGTGCCGCGCACTCCAGCCTTGCCTGCTTTTCTTTATCGGCAAGGGTACTGAGCGTTTCGTGTGCCTGCTGCGCTTCTCCCAGCAGATCTCGCAGTTCTGCCACCGACGCGCATCTTCTGCCCCACTTTTCAGCCAGTGCCGCGCCCTCAAACAGGATCGCCGTGCGCTCTTCCTCTGCCTTTCCCTTTTTGCGCGCCGCCTCTTCCATTCTCTTTTCAAGGGCAGAGCGCCGCTCGGTCAGCCGTGCACGCTCTTCTACAGCGCGGGAAAGCTCGTCCCGATTATCCGCCCCCACCGAGGCGTACAGTGCGTTTTCCTCATCCTGTGCCTTTTTCTTTTTCATGAAGAAGAAGGCTGTGGCACCAAGCAGTCCAAGCATAAGGAGCACGGTTACCACGCCGCCCGCTATCACCTTACATGCAAAAAGGATCACGGTCAGCAAAAGCAATACCCCCGCGCCTGCAGCGCTCATGAGAAAGAAGGTCTTGTTGCTCTGCACAGCGGCGCTTGCCGCGGCGACTCGCTCCAAAAGCTCCCCTTCCTTGCCCCCTTCGGGCAGGGGAAGGGCGTCAAACTCCTTTTTAAGCCCGGTATACTCTTCCTTCTTTTCAAGGATCACCTCTTCATAGCGGTTGCCCTTTTCAAAAAGTGCACGCAGAGACTTCACATACCCGCCGTCGGGCAAAAACTCCTGCTTCTCAAGGCGCTCCTTAGCTTGGCTCAGCTCCTCCTGCGCATGAGAAAGAGCTTCCGATGCCAAATTGTACTTTTTAATGCGCTCCAGCCTGTTGAGCGCATCACTTCTTTGCAGCTTGATCTTACATTCCTGCAGGGACTTTTTGTTTGCCTCGATCTTACTCTTGTTTTCCTTACAGCTTTCCTTGATAGAGAAGTATTCCTCCTCCATGCGCACCGCCCGCTCATGACGGGCTCGCAAGTCCTCTACGTTCTTTCGCATTTCGGGAAGCACCCTTCCCGAAAGATCGTCCATGGCGGCTTTTAACTCTTCCGCGCTCTTTTCAGCGTTGATCTGCTCGTCTGCCGTGGACAGCATGTTTTCAAGTGCCCCCGCCAACGCCTGTCCACCCACGTTGCGCTGTCCAAACTGCCCAAAAAAGCAGGAGCGCTCAAAGATCTCTCTTGAAGTGCCCAAAAACATAGCGGCAGGGTCCTTGCCCTTTAAGGGGGCGTTGATCTGCAGGTCTGTAATGGTGACCCGTTCATCGGGAATACCTGCGTTGACGGCATAACTGCGCTCCACCTTGAAGCGCCCCTTGGGGCAAGCGAGGATCAGATACCCCTGCGCCCCCTCGTTTCTTCCCTTTTTTCCTTCTGTTCCGTAAAACACAAAGCGGATAAAATCGGCAATGGTACTCTTTCCCGATTCATTTTCTCCCTCGATCACATTGATCCCCGAGGAAAAATTAAAGGTCTTGTTTTCAAAAATGCCGTATTTTCCGATTTTCAATTCTTCAATAATCATGCTCTATCCTGCCCTGCGGGCATCCTTCCTGCGCTATCCTTCAAGAAACCGCTCGATCTCCTCATAGCAAGAGGCGATGCAGTTTATCAAAATACCGCTGTCATTTTCAAGTTTACGGGGATTGAACCACACCCGATCAAGACCGTAGTTCTCTGCCCCCTTCATGTCCGAGCTGAGCGAATCGCCGATGACCACCGCTTTTTGCTTTGTAAAGCCCTCAATGGCATCCGCCGTCTTTTCAAAAAAGAGAATATCGGGCTTTTGGGTACCCATCTGCTCGGAAATGAAGATTTTTTCAATATATTCTGTCAGCTCGGTGCGGGCAAAGCGGCTTTGTTGCACCACGGTGGTTCCGTTGGTGATGATGTAAAGCTTTGCCTTTCCATAAAGATTTTTCACAAATTCAAGCGCCCCGGGAATGAGGATCGCTTGCCTCGATAGATGCTGTATATACAGCTCGTTGATCCGCTGCGGGTCGCCCTGCAAGCGGTACTGCTCCAAAAAGAGCGCAAATCTAACAACGATCAACTCTTTTTTCGTCAGTTCTCCCCGCTCTAACCTCTTCCAGCAGGCATCATTGATGGCGCTGTAGCGCTCCACCATACCGGGCAGGGGCGTGATCCCGTATTCCTTTAGCGTTTCGTGAAACGCCACAGCCTCTCCCTTTGAAAAATCAAAAAGGGTGTTGTCGGCATCCAACAAGATAAATTCGTATTTCATCACTTAAAAAGGCTTTCCTTCCAGCGCCTTGAGTCCTGTTTTCAGCACCTCTTGCAGCAGCTCCTCCCCTGCAAGCTCCCCTGCCGCCGTGGCAAAGCCTTCCTTTAGCTCCTTGGCGTCCTCATTGGGGGTAAAGCACAGGGTGCTTTGATCGTCAATGCTCAAATAATATAACCGCGCGGCGATCTTGTCGAAAAGCCCGCGGGTAATGACCCCAAAGCTTAACGGCACACTGCCCGTAAAGGTGATCTGCAACAGCGTATCGGCATCGTATTCACTGCTTCGAAGGGTGTCTGACAGATCAGCCACCAGCTCGTCGGTATTTTTATAGTTTTCCAAATTCACCGTAAGGGTCTCGTAATGTCTTCTTGAAAAGCGCACCGCCTTGCTCTTCACGATGCACTCGTCCTCCTGCTTTTCAATGGCAAGAATGCGCACGCCCTTGTGGCCGACTTCCTTGAAGTCGCCTCCTTCGGGGGCACCCGCGCAGGCGTAGTGCACACCCTGCTCTTCCATCAGCTCTCCTGCCTCGTGACCCATGCCCAGCGCCGCATAATCCACGCCCGTTGCCGTCAGCGCCTGAAGCTGTCCTTCCTCCACACCCGGTGCAAGAAGCAGGTTGATGCGCGCCTTATCGGGAGTGATGGGCGCGGCAAAGGGATCCACCCGCAGCTTGCGCCCCGTGTAGGCGTAGCCGTAAACGGTGGTGTTCAGCCCATCAAGGGAGATGGCAGAAAGGGACTCTTCCTTAAAAATGTGCACGTTTGCAGGGAATTTCGCCGTGCTGTAAAAGCTTCCGTGACGAAAAGGATCATGTGCGCCCGGCGCGATCACGATCTGCGTTTCGGGGGTGTTTTCAAACTCCCTCAAAATCAATTCCGCCGTTTCCCGCTGGGGCGACAGCCCCTCAAAAAGATCGCCGCAAAAGAGCAGAATGTCCACCTTTCTGTCTCTTGCATACATCATCAGATTGGCAAAAAGCGCTCTTCTCTCCTGTCTGCGCAGGTCTCCCAGACGCTGATCCTCGGGGAAAAAATCCCGATCCAAATGCAGGTCTGCCGTATGTACCACTTTGATCATCTATTTTAAACCGCTGTTTTTCAAGCGTCCTTTCACTAAACGATAGTTACATTCAGTATAGCATGGCTTTTTCAAAATTGCAAGGGAAAAGACACAAAAAACGAAGCACTTTTCCCTCTTTTGTCTGCGTATATTTCCAAGGCAAACGGAAAACAGTCCCATAAAAATGCACGGGCTGTAACTTTTTTGGCGAAGTTTCAAAATATCCTTTTATTTTTTTAAAAAATATGTTATACTGGTAGGGAATATATCATGAACCAATAACAAAAAGGAATGATCGTATGGCAAACTACAGAAGAAACAGAATCAACGAAGAAGTACAAAAGGAGCTTTGCGAAATTTTAAGAGAAGTAAAGGATCCTCGGGTATCAAACGCCCTGGTCAGCGTTACCGCCGTGGAAGTGAGCGCCGATCTAAAATATGCCAAGGTCTTTTATTCTACCCTTTGCAGGTGCGATGAAAAAGAGGTGCAACAAGGACTTAAAAGCGCCCACGGATTTATCCGCACCCAAGTGGCAAGACGGCTGAATATGCGCGCCACCCCGGAATTCACCTTTATCAAGGACCATTCGGCACAGCAGGGCGCCCACATTTCCAATCTCTTAAAGCAGGTACAGCAGGATCTGGTGGATCATGAGGAAGAGGGCGAAGATGCTTAACTATAAGGCAATCTTAGACCTGCTTGGTGAAAAAGACCGTTATCTCATCCTCATTCACCGCAATCCCGACGGAGATGCCATCGGCTCGGCAGAAGCACTGCGCATCCTGCTGACCCACTTGGGCAAAGAAGCGCATGTTCTTTCCTACGATCCCCTGCCCCGTTATCTCTCCTTTCTGCCCACCGAACAGCCCTTGCAAAGGAGAAACGGGCAAGATCTTCCCGAAGGGTACACCTATCTTTCGGTGGACGTGGCAGAAGAGAAGCTGTTGGGCTTTTCACCTGCCGATCTTGCAGGGGGCGTCTATTTAAAGATCGACCACCACAAAACGGGAAATGACTTTGCCACCCATAATTTCACCGATCCCACCGCCGCGGCGGCAGGAGAGATCATTTATCATCTGGGAAGAGAAGCAGGGGTAAGCACCCTTGACTTCTTCACCGCCTGCTACACCGCCATTGCCACCGACACCGGCTGTTTTCGCTATTCCAACACCACAGAAGAGACCTTTTTGATCGCCTCGGCGCTCTTAAAAGAGGGCATTGACACCAAAATGCTCAACGCCGCCCTTTTTGAAAGCAAGGAGCCGAAGCTGGTGCGCGCCAATGCCCTGGGCATTTTAAGTGCCCGCTTTTATATGGACGGACAGGTGGCACTTCTTGCCGTTACAAATGAACTGCGCCAAAGAGAGGGTCTTGAAAACAGCCATTTGGCAGAGCTTTCCTCGGTACTGCGGGAGATCGCAGGGGTGGAGCTTTCGGTGGTTTTAAAGGAAAAAGAGGACTTACCCGGGTCCTATCGCATTTCGGCGCGCAGTAAACACTTTTTTGACTGCACGGCGCTGTGCGGCGCCTTCGGGGGCGGCGGGCATGCCCGCGCGGCAGGAGGAGATGTGCAAGCATCCGATGCCGAAGAAGCGCTTTCCATGGTGCTTGAAAAGATCAAGGAACAGTTTTAAATTCTACACATTCCAAAAGGAAAAACATCATGCAAAAGAAAGTATCGGGGGTACTGTGCCTGCATAAGGAAGCGGGCATGACCTCCCACGACGCAGTAAATAAGATCAGACGCCTGTTTAATACAAAGCAGGTGGGGCACACCGGCACTCTTGACCCCATGGCAACGGGAGTCCTGCCCATTTTGGTGGGCAGAGCGGTGAAGGCAAGCGAATATCTGCAGTGCGAGGATAAAAGCTATATTGCCACCCTGCAACTGGGGATCACCAGCGACACCGAGGATATTTGGGGCACGATCCTTGAAAAAAGCGAGAACCTGCCCAAAAAGGAAGAGGTGTTCGCCGTTTGTGAGCGCTTTTTAGGGGAGATCGAGCAGGTTCCCCCCATGTACAGCGCCTTGAAGGTAAACGGGCGCAAGCTTTGTGACCTGGCAAGAGAAAACGTGCAAGTGGAGCGGCAGGCGCGCAAGATCTATGTGCATCGTCTGCAGGTGCGGGAAATTGACGAAGCAAAGGGGCTGTATTCGCTAAACGTCATGGTGTCCAAGGGCACCTACATCCGCACCCTTTGTGCCGATATCGGAAAAGCCCTTTCCTGCGGCGGGGTGATGGCAGGACTTTGCCGCGGCAGAAGCGGCAGCTTTGCTCTGGAAAACAGCTATACCCTGGGTCAGCTTGAAGGGTATTCCATGGAAGAACGGCAGGAGTGCCTTATGCCCGTGGAGCTGCTGTTTTTCGATCTGCCCACTGTGACCCTGCCCGCTTTTTACGGCAAGCTTTGCAGTGCGGGTTGTCCCATTTACTTAAAAAAGATCAACTGTGATTTTTCCATCGGACAGCGCCTGCGCTTATATCGAAACGGCGTATTTTTTGCGCTGGGCGAGGTGCAGGAAACACCCGAAGGACCTGCCATCAAGGCACTGAAGCAATTTGTGCTCTTTGATGATGGCAAAAAGGAGACTTAACATGTTACTTTTAGCATCCCTTTCCCCCAGACGCAAGGAGCTCATTTCCCGCTTGGGCATCCCCTTTGGGGTCCTTCCCGCAGATGTAAACGAAGAGGGCGTGACGGGACTTTCCCCCGAGGAGACGGTGCGCGTCCTTTCCAAAATGAAGGCGCAAGCCATTGCCAAGGATCACCCCGAGGACATCGTGCTGGGGGCAGATACCGTGGTTGCCATTGACGGGCAGATCTTGGGAAAGCCCCATAGTGAAGCACACGCAAGAGAAATGCTGAGGATGCTTGGCGGAAAAAGCCACCAGGTCTTTTCGGGCTTTACCATCTGCCATAAGGATCGGTGCGTCAGCCGCGTGGCAGTGTGCGACGTGACCTTTGCCCCGCTTGGTGAAGAGGAGATCGAGTGGTATCTTTCAAGCGGCGAGCCCTTTGATAAGGCAGGGGCTTATGGCATTCAAGGTCTTGGGGGGCTCTTTGTAACGGGCATTACGGGAGACTATAACGCCGTGGTGGGACTGCCCCTGCAACAGGTCTACCGCACATTAAAAGAAGAATTCGGAGTGACCCTATGACCGAGAAGCAACGGGCAAAGGAAGCGGTTGCCCTTTTAGAAGCATATTACCCCCAAGCGCAGTGCGCCCTTTTGTGGCAGGGAGAGCCTTGGAAGCTGTTGGTGATGGGACGCCTCTCCGCCCAGTGCACCGATAAGCGGGT
>JAFTMP010000137.1 GCA_017452335.1 Clostridia bacterium | reverse complement strand
TGGCTTGCGGTAGTTCCACCACATGCTCTGCTCGGGATAGACCAACACGAAGTTGCCCCGCTGAAGCAGAGTGGTGGTTGCCTCGTTGAATTTTCTTAGAGTCTTGTGGTTGGAGGAAAGGGGCAGGGTGTAGCAATTGCGCATTAACATCCCGTAAAAACCGGGGAAGGAGGTGTAGTTTCCTTCGCGGATGATGCGGTAGAAGGTGCGCTCCTTCTGGTCTGCCGCTTCATACGCCATTTGAATGGCAAAGCTGTCAAAGGCGTTGAAGTGGTTGCAGGTGATGATGGCACCGCTTTGCAGATTTTTGAAGTGCTCAAGCCCCTTGATGTCCTTCACGATCAGCTTTTTGTCATCAATGAGCTTATAAACGAAGGTTCTTGCCGCCGCATAAGCCGCCTGCGCCTTGGCTTTTGCCACCACGCCCTCGCGGTAGTAGTCGATATCCTCGGGCTTTAATTCCTTGGAGGGGGGATCCTCCTCCACGTCCTCGTCAAATCTGCCCGCACGCTCGTATTCGGCGATTTTTTCAAGGATCGCCACCCGATCCGCGGCTCTTTTTTTGTTGAGCTGATTTAAGTAGTTGTCTTCCTTGTTGGTCTCCTTCACTGCCAGCTTTAAGAGATTTTCAAGCACCAGATCATCGTTTGCTCTCTGCTCGTCGGTGTAAGCCTCCAGCTCTGCCTTGATGGCATCATATACTGCCGTCTTTTCGGCGTAGTTCCAAAACACATCGGCGTGGCGGCAGTGATCGTAGTGCCAGGGCTTGCTGGTCATGATGTAGTGAAGCAGATTTGCCTCTTCTATCGGGTAGGGGATCTCCCCGAAAATTTCGGTATTCCAGCGCTGGTCAAGGAAGAGCACGTGATCCTTGCAAATGAGGTTCAGATAGTCCTCGTCCTGGGTCACCACGAAATCATAGACCTTTAAGTATTTTAAAAATTGATCCAGCACCTTTTTTTCTCTGAAAAGCGTGCAGTTGATCAGCATCATGCCTGCGTTGAAAAAGTTGTGACGGCTAATGCCCACCACCTTTTCGGCGTATGTGCCGTATTCGTCCACCTGCACCATTGCCTGCTCGTGGCAGGCGCCCACGTAATTGTCGCCAAGCTCGTGGTTAAACAGTTGGGCAACATCTCCTTGAAACACGGTGTCGCTGTCTACATAGATCGCCTTTTTGTATTCGGGGAACATCTCGGCAATGAAAAAGCGGTAATAGGTGGTCTTGGAATAGTAATCTCTGATGGGAAGCTTCTTGGAAATAGCGTTCAAATAGTCGGTTACGTCGTTGAATACCACTTCAAACTGCTCGTTTGCCAGGCTTAAAGCCACAGCCTTCATTTCCTCTGAAATATCGGTGTGCAGAATGTGGATGCGGTAAGAGGTGTCTTTGGAGGCGTTTTGGATCATGGAATACATCGAAACGACGGTGTATTTCACAAAAGCGCCGTCGCAGGCATAAAATATTGGAATGACGGAATTATTCATTGGATGCGGCTCCTTCGTTGAATTTCTCTCGCAGATAAATATATTCATACAGTACGTCATCAAATTGGTCGTAGCGGAACACTCTTTGCACTTTTCCCACCTGCCACTGCTTGATATTGTCGGTGTGGGGGTAGGGAAGCCAGAAGAGGCGCTTGGAAAAATGGCGCACGACGGTGTGCTTGTGCAGGAATTTTTGGTCGTTGAAGCGCTGGGGAAGTACTTTTTTATGCTTGGTGGCGCGAATAAGCGCGCTTTGGTCGGCAAAGACCAGCTTTTTTGTTTGAATGAGACGGCGCGCCTTTTTGAGCAGTCCCGTTCTCTTGATCTCCCGCAGGTTTAAGAGCAGAACGCCTGCGTTGATATAATTGGGGTAGATCAGATATTTTCCGTAATGGTCTCTTGCCGCCGCATACTCATACCCTTCGATATTTTTGTCATAAAGCAGATGGATGTCTCTGTTAAAGAGCACGTCGATATCCAAATAGAGTATTTTGTTGGGCATGCCCTCTACCAGATCGGCAAGCAGGCGCAGTAAGGTATAAGGAGAGCAGTAGGCGTCTTCGTTGGGACAGCGGTCAAATTCCTTTTTGTAAAGCGCGCTGACGTCTATTTTGACCACTCTGTTTTCGGGATTGTGCTTTTTGACCACCTCTTCAAAGAAGGCGCACTGCCTGTCGGATATGGGACGGTAGCTTTCCTTGATGTGGGTGGCATCCATGGTAAAAATATAAAACGTAAAGGGCTCGGGATTGCTTGTGCGCTTTAAAATGGACAGCGCGCAGGTAAGAGCTCCGTCGAAAACCTTGTCGTTTCCGCAAAACAAAATATTAACCATTGTGATCTTCTTCTTTTTTGATATATTGAATTTGAACCACGTTGGAGCGTTTTGCCCGCTCTTTCATGCAGGCATACACGCGGTCGCGCAGTTCCTTTTTTTGTATGCGCGGGGGAAGGGTTGTGTCTTGATAAAAGGGTCCGTCAATATAGGTGACGATCTTGGGCTTTGACCCAAAGCGTCTTTTTTGGTAGGTGTTGGTAAAGCAGAAAACGGGCGCGCTTTGCTTTACGGGATACTGAAAGGAGGTGTCGGGGAAGGGGCGGATATCGGTGTAATAGGGCCAAATATGCGCCTCGGGGTAGATCACCACGGCGTTACCTTCGGCGTATCGGCGCTCAAGGGCTTTGATGAAGTTTCTGTAAGCAGTCAGATCGTCCGGCAGGGGAAGTGCGCCCAAATAGGGGGTGATTTTTCCAAGGATGGGCATGGAAACATTGTTTGGATGCACGATCACATAGCTTGCTTTTGGAAGGGTCAGCATGCTGGGAATGAGGGCATCCGCGATATCCTGGGTATGATTTCCGTAAAGGAAATAGCCGCCTTTTTTTACTGCGCGCAGCTTTTCCTTTCCGATGATCTTGTGGTGAAAGGAGCATTTTGTGTAAAGGAATGCAAGCGGTGCGGCAATCAAGCGGTAGCAGAAAAAGCGGGAGATCTTTGCCAAAAAGGAGTCGCGGCAATAGCTATAATTGCCGTCAATGATGCGGGGCGTGATCTTGGCGGTGGAAAATTCATCATTTAGCTCATCGCTGTAGTAGATCACTTTTCTCTTATCCAAAAAATCTCCTCCTTTCCTTTGCAAGATTTTGCAGGGGCGTTGCTGTTCCTCTTACTCCGGGGAGCCCTCGGTTTGATAAAGGGAACACATGTTTTGCAGGTTGCTGCTGATTTTTGCAAGACTCTCGTAAAGAATGGCTTTGTGCTCGTCGCTGAGTCCCTCCTCGGCTTTGGCGGTCATTTTTTCAATCTTTTCACTAAGCGACCGTCCCACGGCGCGCCCCTTTTCAGTCAGTTCAAAGGGGCTGTTATAGCGCTTTTTGGCGCTGGAACGGCAGATCAGATATCCATTGGTCTCAAGGTAGTCCAGCGCTCTTGAAATGTTGGCTTTGTCCTCCTTGCAGATGTCGCAAAGCTGCTTTGCCGTTAAGGATTTTGCCTTATACAAGTAATGAAGGCATGAAAGATGGTGGCTTTTTAAATTGTATTTCGCCATCTCGTGGGTCTGAATTTTGTGAATGTTGCGGCGGATGCTCGTCAAAAACAAGGTGAAAATTTTATAGCGTTCTTCCATATTCTCCTCCAACTTGTTGTATCAAACAACAAGTGCAGTATAGCACAAGCTTGTTGTTTTGTCAACAAGTTTTTTGAATTTGCCTGCAGATTTAAAGCAAGTCTGTCAAAATGCGCAAAAAACGGTGCCTGAAGGCAGTTTAATTTTTTGAAAAAAAATAAAAATAGGTGTTGCAAAAGAAAGAGAGTTGTGATATAATGAAACGGAAAATGAGGTTAGTATATCTACTCGGCATCGCCACGGGGATTTGCTCCAAAAATCATCCGTGAAAGTGGGTTGAGTGGTGAGGTGTTTTGAGATAACGGAGAGTTTTGGATGGAAAGACAGGATAAGAACATCAAAGACAGAGAAAAAGAATATTATGCGATAGATCTGTTTCACATTGCAAAGTCTTTGTGGAAAAAGGCGTGGCTGATCGTTGTGGTAGGGTTGCTCACGGGGATGATAGGCTTTGTGTATTCCGCGTTTTTTGTAGCCCCCACCTATTCATCGTCTGTAATGCTCTATGTGAATAACAGCTCTGTTTCCATAGGGGACGCTTCGATTAGTTTCAGCTCTTCTGAGATCACGGCAGCGCAAAGCTTGGTAAAGACTTATAGTGTAATCTTGAAAAGCCGAGCCACGCTGGAGCGTGTTATTGAGGAATCGGGTGTTTCTTACACATACAAAGAGCTTGTGAAGATGGTCTCTGCGGGCGCTGCGAACGATACGGAGATTTTGAAAGTAACGGTGACCACCGAGGATCCCTATGAGGCAGTGCGTATTGCAAACTGCATTGCAGAGGTTCTGCGCAATCGAATTTCCGCGATCATTGACGGTGCCTCCATGGAGGTCGTGGACGATGCGGTGCCCGATCTGCAGAAGGTTGGTCCCAGTATCACCAAATACACGGCAGTGGGCTTGATCCTTGGTGCACTGGTTTGTGCACTGGGTGTTGCGATTGCGGCAATGCTGGATGATACCATCCACGATGAAGAGTATGTGCTTCAGACCTACGATTATCCCATTCTTGCAAAGATTCCCGATCTGATGAATACGGGTACGAAACGGTATGGGTATTATTACCAGCGCAAGCACCATAGCGACAAGAAAGAACAGAATTGACGAAGGGTAGGTGAACAAGCATGAGTTTATTTCAGAAGAAACACAAGCGGAAGCACAAGAGTTCGTCATTCGCACCGGCAGAAAACCAGAAAACACTGCATAAAAATTTGGAATTTACCGCAACGGAGCAGTATAAACTGCTTCGTGCGAATTTGGAATTCACCATTCCCGAAGGGGAAAAATGTCCGGTTATCGGCGTAACCAGCTCCATGCGCGGTGAGGGAAAAAGTACAACGGCTGTAAACCTCTCTTACGTGCTGGCAGAAAAGGGAAGCAAGGTGTTGCTTATCGACGGCGACCTTCGTATTCCTTCGGTTGCAAAGAAGATGGGCATCAAAGGCTCTCCCGGACTGACAGACCTGCTGATGGGCAAGGGCGCAAGCATTGCTGATTTCCGCACGGAGCTGCTGGAAGAGTGGTACATTCTTCCCTCCGGTGATATCCCCCCCAACCCCTCCGAGCTGTTGGGCTCAAGCAGAATGGAAGCGGTGCTTAATGATCTGAGAAAGATGTTTGATTACATCGTCATCGACCTTCCTCCGGTCAACATCGTATCCGACGCACTGTCAGTGTCCCATTTGATTACCGGTATGATCGTGGTAATCCGCGAGGGATATACCGAGAAGAAGGAGCTTGAGGCGTGCTTCAGACATTTGAAACTGTCCAACGTCAATGTGCTGGGGTGTGTCATGAACGAAGCCAAGTCCGGAAACGGTGCTTACGGTAAATACAGAAAGAAGTATCGCTATTATAAGTATTACCGTTATTATCAAAGCAATTACGAAATGCCGAAGGACGAACAGCAGAAATGATCGACTGGCACAGCCATATCCTTCCGGGAATGGACGACGGAAGCCGCGATGTGGCAGAAAGCTTGGCACTGCTCAAGATGCTTCGAGAGCAGGGCGTGCGTACGGTGGTGGCAACTCCCCACTTTTATGCCAACGATGAATCGGTGGAAAGCTTTTTAAAAAGACGAAAAGAGTCGTACGAGCGCTTGATGGCTCAAGTGCCGCAGGACGCCCCAAAAATCCTGCTGGGTGCCGAGGTACGGTATTATCCGGGCATTGGCAGGATGGAGGAGCTTAGTCGATTGTGCATAGAAGGAAGCAAGGTGCTTCTTTTGGAAATGACCATGTCCAAATGGACGCAGTATTCTGTAAGAGAGCTCATCGAGCTTGCAGGAACGCGGGATGTGCAGTTGGTTATGGCGCATATTGAACGGTACATGTCCTTGCAAAGCGACTCCGTTTGGGAACAGCTTTTGGAAAACGGCGTATTGATGCAAGTGAACACCGAGTTTTTTACACAGTTCGGCAGTAAACACAAGGCGATCAGATATCTTGAAAGCGGTCGTGTTCAGCTTCTTGGTTCCGATTGCCACAATACAAAAAGCCGCCCGCCGCTGTTTGACAAAGCGGGGAAGCTGATTTGCAAAAAGCTGGGCGACGAATTTATCAGTCAATTAAACGAGTTCGGATATTCCGTGCTTGCGAAAAATTAAAATATTACACTAATTAAACTTGAAAGGATGATTTTCAAAAATGAAAAAGGTATTGACGATTCTTTTAATGGCTTTGATGGTAGTAAACATGAGTGTTGCGGCATTTGCAGCACCCGGCTCCTTCATCACCTCCCCCTCCAGAAGACCCGCTCCTGAGCTGATCAAGGGTGAGCCCGAAGAGGATGAATGCTCGGCAGAGGTTGTTATCATACCTTATTCTGAGCGTGACACCCTTCCCGAGGCTCTTCGTCTGCAGATGGAAGATGCGTATGCGCAGATCGTTGCTGCAACCGATCTGACCACCTTCAGCGCAGAGCTTGCGGCACTGGCTGAGGAAAAGGGTATTCCTGCAACTGACCTGGCTGTAAGCGACCTGTTTGATATCCGCTATGTTGGCTGTGATGACCACAGAGACCACAGCGGCTACTTTGAGATCGTTTTCAAGGCAGAGACCCTCAAGAATTTCGTTGGTCTTCTGCACCTGTATAACGGTGAATGGGAGCTGATCACCAATGCAACGAAGTACGAAGAGGACGGCGAGCATTACCTGTCCTTCAAGGTAGAGGAGTTCTCTCCCTTTGCCATCGTTGTAAACACCGGAAATGCAGACCCCAACCCTCCCCAGGCAGGTATTGGCAACATGATCCCCGTATACGCCTCCATTATGGTGGTATCCGCTGTTGCGATCGTTCTGATCGTTAGAAAGTCCAAGAAGCAGGGCGCGTAAGCTTCTGTAGGAAGAACAGGATTTTACGATGGGAAGAGCAAGCAGAGATACAGGAAAATATTTAAAATATGGCATTATAGCCCTTAGTGTTGTTTTTCTCATATCAGCGGGCTTGCTGCTTTTGGAAATATGGGAAAAAGGACAAGGCAATTTCCCGCAAACGGAACAGGAAGAGTCTACTGTAGAGTACGAGGGTCAGAAATACGTTCTAAAGGACGGTATTGAAACGCTTTTGGTGCTTGGGCTTGATAAGTATGACGGTGCAGTTACTTCCGATTCTTACAACAATGACCAGCAGGCTGACTTTTTGATGCTTTTCGTGTTTGACAACATTGAAAAGAAATACACCGCGATCCAGATCAACCGTGACACCGTGGCAGAAGTGAACGTCCTTGGTGTGGCGGGCAACAAGATTGATACCGTCTCGCAGCAGATCGCGCTGGCACATACTTACGGAAACGGTAAAGATTTGAGCTGCCGCAACACGGCAGACGCCGTGTCAGCACTTTTGCGCGGCGTGAAGGTAAACCATTACGTCTCCATGAAAATGGATTCTGTAATTGTCCTCAATGACTTGGTCGGCGGCGTTACAGTGACAGTGTTGGATGATTTTACCGGCATTGACGATACCCTTGTGCAGGGTGAAACGGTTACATTGATGGGCGAGCAGGCACTGCGTTATGTGCGTACCCGTCAAGGACTGGAGGATAGCTCCAACGCTTCCAGAATGGAACGTCAACAGCAGTATGTCAAGGCGCTTCGTGAGTCTTTCAAGACCTGTGTGGAAGAGGATGACGAGTTCGTGGTAGAGGCATCTTTAGAGATGGCAGACTATTTGATCACTGATCGCTCGGTAACACAGCTCCAGGAGATTTCGAGAAAAATGGACGAATACAAGTTCGGCGGCATTTTAGACATCGAAGGAACCAACAAGGTTGGAGAAGACTTTATGGAATTCAGCGTCGACGAAAAAGCAGTTGAAAAACTGGTGATCGAACAGTTCTATGAGCTGAAAAAGTAATAAACGCGATACGCCCCTGCCTTTTGGCAGGGGCGTATGTTTTTTTTATAGCATCTCGTCAGTAGTAAGAATGCTCGGTAAAAATCGCATTGCGGTTTTATGATTCTGCATAGGAAAGCGTCTTGCCGTCTGCTGACGCTACGATTTTGCCGTCATCAACAGTGATCGCATAACGGGTGATCGTGCCCAATGAGTCTTTGATGGACAAACAGGACTTTTCGTCATCATCTTTCTTAAGTAAAACAGTGATCGGCAGGTTTTGAGCATAAAAGGCATTATAATAGAGCTGTTCTCCGGTCATACTCTGTATGGAAATGCCAAATGAATACGGTGAATCTGCAGCGTAAAGCTCAATGTATACCGATTCGCCATTTATATCTGCTTTAAAGCGTGAGGAGGACTTTTCGATGGTGATATGCTGCCGGAATGATAGCTTTTCATTGCTTTCTGACGACTCATCAAGATGCAGTGTTCCAATATCAAGTTGCGACCAAGTGATATAGTTTATTGCATATATCGAGCGCTCCGATAAGAACAACTGGTTGTCAGGTGAACAATAAGAGGCGTTGTTTTTTACGTCATATACGTAGATGCCTCTGCCGTCAACGCCGAATCCATACATATAGTTGATACAAATTTCCCGATAACCATCTCCGTTCAGATCGGTAATGATGGGCGTTGCAGAAAAACCTCCACCGGAAGCGACCCAATTTGCAAGCGTTTTCTCTTGTCCCTTCTTATCGGTGCAGACCAATTGGATATCCGTTCCCTCCCCGATAAAACGAAAGGTACTTCCTCATACTCGGGAAGGGTCAACGCAGGCTCATTTGTTCTGTCCCAAGCAAAGTGGGAAGCAGTAAGAAGACTGTGCGTTTCACTGCTTTTGACCAAGAGCACGCCGTTTTCAAGGAGTATTTCGTAAAGATAACTTTCGTGCTCGTTTGTTTCACCGATACCCTTCAAATACAGTCTTTCATTTTGGATGTCGAAGCTGTAGATGCGGGCACAAGGGGAAAGAAGAACTCTCGTTTGCTCCTCCCCCTTAAGCATTGTCAGATAATAGGAGATCACGCCCGAGGTCGGTCCGTGGGTCAGCGAAAAGCGCTCTTTTTCACCGTCACCGTCAATGTCGAAGGCAATACCGTCAACCTGGGGAAAAACGAAATCGCTTTCGGGAATAAAACCGGGCTCGGTAAAGATGGCACCGTCGGGAATGCAGGGGCGTACCCTACCGTTATAGGAGTATTCGGGCAGGGCTGCAGAGTCCTCTTTTACGAAAATGAGGGTGTTCGTATCCTTTTTAAAGACGTATTTTTCCCCCAGATCCTCGGTGGTGCAGACGATCAGTCCGTTTTTCTCGTCGGTCACGTAGCTTCCATAGGGATAGTATGCCCCGTGGGTGGAAAGAATGAGGGAGAAGGTGCCGTCCTCCTTTAAGGAAAGATAGGAGCGGTCATAGTCTGAAAAGGTATAGTTATAAGTTCCCTCTGCCAACAGCCAGGGTTCGATCTGCTTCCACATGGCTTCTTTGTTCTTTGCGGCGTAGTTCTGCCCGTTAAGCGCCTTTGACCACCATTTCATCGGCACCATTTTGCGGATATCGTCATCATAGTAGGAGCCATCGCGGGGAGTCTTGTATTCCTTTAATACAAAGCCCTCCTCATCGTGCAACTCCATGGTGATTTTGGCAGGTCCGCTAAAGCCGTTATAGTGCTCCAGCCGACCGTTTTCAAGGGTGTATTCGCCGTAGTTGATCCAAAGATAGTAGGTGTAGTCACCGTTTTTGTCTTCACTGCCAAAAACAGTGTGCCCCTCAAAGGCTTGGGTATTGCCCCGCTTGTCGTTGTGGTTTTCTTCAAGAATGATCTTGGAAAGGGCGCGCTGTATCTCGTCATCCACCTCAAGACTTTCGCCCTTGGGATCGGTCAAAAGACACCCCGTGAGCACAAGAGACAGCACGACAGCGCCCACAAGCACCCACAGCGCAGGCTTTTTGTAGGAAAGCACCGATTTGATCCGCCCCTTCACCCCCGTTTCGCCAAAGGCAAGGGGGCAGGCAGAAAGGGTACGGCGGGCGTTTGTGCCGATGCTGCAGTGAAGAAGGGCGGTGGAGTAGCCCTTTTTGCCCTCTGCGTCCATGTTTTTGATCACCTTTTCATCGCACGCCGCCTCAATATCTCTGCAAAGCAGGATATACGCCAGCCATAGCAGGGGATTAAACCAGTAAAAGCAAAGCAGGAAGAAGCCAAAGGGCTTGATGAGATGGTCTTTTCTCTTCAAGTGCGCCCGTTCGTGGGCAAGAACATGCCTCTTGTCCTCGCTTGACAGCTCTGCGGGCAGATAAATGCGGGGATTGACGATGCCGAAAATGAAGGGGCTGGGTACTTTATCGGAGTGATAATAGCCCTCCTCGCTTTTCACCGCTTCTCTTAGGCGTATCTTTAAAATGAGAAAGCTGAGGAGCATATAAAGAAGCATGGCGCCCATTCCGATCAGCCAAATGAAGGCACAGACCCGCACCAGCGCTTCAAAGGGATAGACCTTTGCGCCCAGCACCGTTTCGGTCTCATACCCCTGCGCGCTGAATTGCTCTGAAAGAATGGGATTGACGGCAGAGTTTAAAACGGGGATGCCCGTAGAAATTTGGGGCTCCTGCTGATAGATGGTTTCGGGGGGCACGGTTTTTGCACTGGGAATCAGACTCATGGCACTTTCAATGGAGAAGGGGAAAATTAGCCGCAGTGCCACCAGCCCCCACAGCGCACAGGTGATCCACTTGGGCGCCTTTTTAAAAAGCGGTCTTAAGATGACCAGCGCCAGGACGATCCAGCCTGCCGTGATGCTCATGTTTAAAAAACTTAAAAACAGTTTCTCCATTCTTATTCCTCCTATGACCAGCGCCAGGACGGTACAACCCGCCGTGATGCTCATGTTTAAAAAATTTAAAAACAGTTCTTTCATAATGAAATCCCTTATCAATCGAGGGGTTTAGGGGGTGTGTTGAGCGCGGTTGCTTGTGAATCGCCCGTACACCCTTTTGACGGCAAAAAACAGCGATGCGGAAATCAAAATGCCAAGAAAATTCAAAATGATGTCATTGATGTCGAAGGCTCTGCCCAATATCGGTTGCAGAAGTTCTATGCCGAGAATGGAAAGAAAGCCTGCAAGGAGCGTCTTTTTCCATGTGGTTTGCCCTTTTGACAAAGGATAAAGCAGACCAAAGGGCAGGAACATTAGCAAATTCCCCAGATTTTCACCGCTTAAATGCAGGAAAAAATCGGGAACAAGGTCGATGCTCCCCGAAAAGAGTCTAATATCTCGTCCGGCGGGCATGCGGTATAGCAGCAGGTACCATAAAACGCCCACCAGATCAATTGCCAGCACCAAACAGATCAGTCCTGTCATGTAGCAGAGAAACACGCAGGGAAATACCTTTTCGCGCGAGGGCAGAGCGCGCTTTTTTCTGTATCTGATCAAGCCATAGACGGTACTGACTAACAGGGCGATGGGGAGCACCTGCAGAAAATAGCCGAGATAGGTATCAAAAAAGAAGTATTGAAAAGTCATTGCCGCAAGACCCTCTTTAATCTTCCTTGTGTTCGTCGATCATCCGCTGAAGCTCCGCCACCTCGCTGTCGCTGAGCTTTTTCCTTGAAGTAAATGCGGCAAAGAAGGCGGGCAGGGACCCACCAAAGGAGTCGCTGACAAATTGCTCACTTTGCATTGCATAGTAGTCTTGCTTTGAAAGAAGGGAGGTGACGACCCCCTTTTCGTTTTGGAAAAGTCCCTTGTCGCAAAGGCGCTTCAAAACGGTATAAGAGGTGGTCTTTTTCCACCCCAGCGCCTCTTCGCTTTTCTTGGCAAGCTCGCCCGAGGTAATGGGCTCGTTTGCCCAAATGATCTCTGCAAAGCTCTTTTCTCCTGTGCCCATTTGCATCTCACTCATGATCGTAACTCCTTTCTGTGGTTGCCTGCTATTCTACAACTTGTAGTACAACTGTATTCTACACACTGTAGAATGATTTGTCAAGGTTTTTTTCAAAAAAACAGAATTTTTTTCGCGAATTTTTTCGTGAAATTTTTCGCAATGCTCTTTTAGTGGGAATATCTCTTGACAAAAGGGGGAAAACTTAGTAAAATAAAGAAAAAAAGGCAGATGCGAAAAAGGAGGGGTCTCATGGCGAAGATTCGGTTAAACGAGGATGAAGAGATCGTGAAAATGATCAAGGAAGGACTGAAAAAGAAGGATGGCTACTGTCCCTGCAGAAGGGAACTGATCCCCGAAAACAAGTGCATGTGCAAGGAATTTAAAGAGCAGATCGCAGACCCTAATTTTGAAGGGTACTGCCACTGCATGCTTTATTACAAAGAAAAGGATTGAGAGGTAAAGAGAATGAAAATTAACGGACAAGCTTTTGAAACAGAGGTACTGCGGGCAGAAGGAAAGGTGCTGGTGGATTTCTATGCCGACTGGTGCGGTCCCTGCAAGATGCTTTCTCCCATTTTGGAGGAGCTTGAAAAAGAGGGCAGTGTGAAGGTGTGCAAGATCAACGTGGATGAAGAAAACGCACTTGCCGTTCAGTACCGCGTATCCAGCATCCCCATGCTGGTGCTCTTTGAAAACGGCAAGGCAACAAAGACCACGCTGGGCTATCAGAGCAAGGAAAAGCTGTTGGATTTCATAGGATAATACAAAAACAGCGCCGATCCGTAAGGATCGGCGTTGTTTTTGTATGGTAATGGTTTTTGGGATTACTGCTTGGTGGATTTGGCAGAGGACATCTGTCTTTGCGCCATGACCAGTCCGTAGTAAATACCGTTTTTGTTTTGCATCAGCTCCTCATGGGTGCCCTGCTCGGCAATGCCGTGGTTGTCCAAGACGATCAGCCTGGTGGCGTTTCGAAGGGTGGAAAGACGGTGTGCAATGGCAAGGGTGGTGCGTCCTGCGATCAGCTTTTGCAGGGCATCTTGGATTTGCTTTTCCGTTTCGGTGTCCAGCGCGGAGGTGGCTTCATCAAGAATAAGGATCTTGGGATCAAGCAGGACCGCTCTTGCAATGGCGATTCTCTGCCGTTCGCCCCCCGAAAGGGTACAGCCCTTCTCGCCCACATAGGTGTCATAGCCGTCCTTTTGCCGCAGGATAAACTCATGGGCGCCCGCGATCTTGGCGGCAGCAATGATCTCCTCTCCCGTGGCATCGGGCTTGGCATAGGCGATATTATCTCGGATGGTGCCTGCAAAAAGGAAGGTTTCCTGCAGCACCGCGCCCACACTGCAGCGCAGTGTTTCGGGGGAAAGGTCCTTGATATCCATGCCGTCAAGGAGTACCTTTCCTTCCTCGGTATCATAAAGCCGCATGACCAAATTGATCAGCGTGCTCTTGCCCACACCGGATCTGCCCACGATTCCGATCATTTCTCCGGGATGTACCTCCAAATTCACATGCTTTAACACGGGCTTGCCCGTCTCATAGCCAAATGACACGTTTTCAAAGGTGAGATGCCCCTTTAATTCAAGATCGGGCGCACCCTCCTGGTGGGTGAGGATATCGTCGTCCACCATCAAGTCATAAATTTTAGATAGTGACGTAGTGGCGCGCAGGATGCGTCGGGGAATGAACGACATGGAGCGTAGCGGTCCGTAGATCATGGAGGCGTAGGCGGTGAACTTGGTCATTTCGCCAAGGGTCATGTCGCCTTTTAAAATGGCGTTGCCCACGAAGAAGAGCACGAAAAACTCCCCCATGGTGAGCATGGTGTTCAGCATTGGAGAAAAGACTGCCCAAAAGAGCTCATTGCGCTTTTGTACCCGTTTGACTGCCCCGATGGACTGTTCGTATTTTACGATCTCATCCTCTTCTCTGCCAAAGGCTTTTACCACTCGAATGCCCGAAAAGATATCGTGAAGCAGGGTGCTTGCCTTGGAGGTCACCAGCCACTGGGTACGGTAGATACGGCGGATGCGAAGATGGAAGAGCCGAAAGCAGATCAGCGCGGGAATGGCAGGCAGGAAGATCAGCAAAAACAGCGGGGTATGGTTTTGCAGGTCAAAGACGATCAAAATAATGCCGATGGCAACAAAGGTGGTGATCTGCTCCACAATGTGCCCAAAATCACCCGTTAAAAAGTTTTTGAGCACGGTGGTGTCATCGGTGACTCTTTGCATCAGCTCTCCCGCAGTGCGGCGGTTGATGCCGGCAAGGGAGAGGTTTTGTATTTTTTCAAAAACGGTGGCGCGCAGGTGATACGCGGCTTTACTGCCGATTTTGGCGGAAATAATGCTTCGAAGGGCAGAGAGCAGTCTTGAAAGAGCAGTGCATCCAAACATGGCAAGCACTACCAGCAAATAGGGAAGTACCTCATTTTTGCCGGCAGACTCGTTTTTTAAGTAGCCATCCACCATCTGCTCCGAAAGCAGGGGAGAGACCAGCCCAATGGCAGAAATGGAAAGGAAGAGCAGCAGGGAAAGGAGAAGTCCCGGAATCAGCGGCTTCATGATGCCAAAGAGCCACAAAAATTGCTTTTTCTTGCTTCCGCACCGCACGCAGGAGTTACTGCCCGGCCTGTAGGGTCTGCCGCAACGGGGACAGACCTTTTCCCGCAATGCCTCAGGGGGAAGGTACGCGCCCTCCTCCAGCATCCGATTGATTACCTGCACGAACGCACCGAAGCGCTCCTTATACTTCAGGTCTCCCGTTGCCACAAGAAGCCGATCCTTGCCGTTGTGCAAAATGATACGCACAAATGCACCGCCGTCAAAGAGCGAACAGCTGTCCATCCCTTCAAAGGACAGGGTGCGCACCAGCGCCCCTTCCTCATAGCAAAGGATCTGCTCCTCGGTGATCACGGCGATTCCCTTGATCTTTTCAAAGCCCCCGTCGGTGGCTTTGTAATTGTAGGTGATCAGATCAAGGAAGCCGTCCTTTTTGAAGCGGGGCTCCCAAGAGCACAGAACCTCTTTGGGTGTGGGCGTTTTTTTCTTTTTCTTTTTAAATACTTGCATGTGAAGCCCCTTTTACCAGAGATACAGGTCAATCTGCTTGCGGCTGGTGCGGTCAAGACTTGTACTGTCGGGAATATCGTAGCGGTTGCCGTCCGCATCGGTCACGATGATGCGCTTGCCCAAATGAATAAGAGATTTGTAGGTATCCCGCACCGAAAACTCCAGCGGACCGCA
>JAFTMP010000136.1 GCA_017452335.1 Clostridia bacterium | reverse complement strand
TGCTTTTCATAGCAGGGCAGGATCTCTCTTCTTTCGGGTGTGGTGCTCATTGTTTTTCGCCTCCTGTGGTTTTAATGGTTTTTCTGTAGTTTAGCGGGGTGACCCCGTAAAGCTCCTTGAATTTTTCTCTAAAAAAGCTCTCGTTGCTGTAACCGATGCGGTGGATCACCGCGCAAACGGGCAGATCGGTTTCTCTTAATAACTTTGCCGCCAGTGAACAGCGCTTCTCCTGCACATACGAAGCAAAGCTCTTCTTGGTGATCTTTTTAATAATGTGTCCTGTATAGACCGATGTATAACCAAGATAGCCCGCCAAGCCCGAAAGGCTGGCGCCTTGCATATTTTCTTCGATATAGAGGTCGATCTTCTTACGCAGCTCCTCCTCGGGATTGGTCCCGAAGTTTTCCTTGGTTTTCAGCGCCTCAATACGCCCACACACCTCATCCACATAGGGAATAGAGGGCGCCGCGCCCTTTTTGGAAACGGCAAGTCCCGATGCGGCGCAAGAATAACGCAAATTCTCCCCCGCTTCGGTGTTTTTGGAAAGTCCCGCAATGAAATACCCCATAAAGGTATCGCCCGCCGCGGTGCTGTCCACCACGGGCACATCGTAGGCAGGATGGAAATAGAGCTTCTCGCCGTCGTGGTACATACAACCCTTATCTCCCAGCGTGAGCACGACTCTCAGCGCCGGATATTTCTTGCGCAAGCCCGAAATGATCTTGGCAGGCTCCTTGCATCCCGAAAGATACTCGCCCTCGATCTCGTTTAAAACCGCATAGCTGATCTTGCCAAAATCAATTTTTTCAATATTCTCGTCAATGGGAGAGGGATTGATAATGGTGACCATGCCCTTCTCGTAAGCCTTGTCCACGATATACTGAATATTGTTTATTTCATTTTGGAGCAAAAGCAGGTCACCTTTTTCAAAGTGCTCCAGCACGCGGTCAATAAACTCCTCGGTCAAACAGCCGTTTGCCCCCGAATGGATGAAAATGGAGTTTTCGCCCTTTTCGCTGACTTGAATGATCGCATGCCCGCTGGGCTCCTTTACCTGCTTGACAAAGCCGATGTCCACACCGCTTTCCTGCATGGTATGTAAAAGCAGCTCTCCGTCAACTCCGATGCATCCTGCGTGATAGACCTTCGCCCCTGCCCTTGCAATGGCAATGGACTGATTTAATCCCTTTCCGCCGGGAAAAACATCTCTTCTTTCGCTGTGCTCCGTTTCGCCCACTGCAACGATATGATGCAGCTTATACACATAGTCGATGTTACACGACCCAAAATTGACAATTTTCAAAGCCCCGCCCCTTTCCTTATTTTCTTCCCTTTCATTATATCACAAAACCCGCTGGAAAGAAAGCACGAATATCAGCAAAAAACAGACGAAATACAAGATTTCTACATTAAATATGTAAATATACACAAAAAAAGCACGGGGCTGTCGCAGTTAGATGCAGAAGCCGCGATTTTGCCATCGTCGGCGTACAATGGTACGACAGAGGGCAAAATCGTGGCTAAAAAGCTACATATATGGAGAAATCCGCCGACGTTTTGTCGACGGATTTCCACTTTATAGGGTAAATTACAATAAAACTATCAGATTTTCACAATGCATTTGATCCGTAGCTTTTGTTCTGCGCTAAGTGAGACAGCCCCGTACCGTATAAAACTATAGCATCAAGTCAACCAAAGAGCATGGAAAAGCCTTCAAGTTCCTTGGCACTCACTCTGTCGGGATCATACACCGCCACGGCGCTGGCGATGGTGACGAATTTCAGTCCGTATTCCTCTTCGTAGTACTGCTGATCCTCTTTGCTTAACTCCTCGCTTAACACCGCCGCGCTGATTTGTCCCATGTAGATCGAGGCAAACACATCCTCCTGCTCCATGGTCAAAATCGACAGGTTTCTTCCCTTTTCTAAATTCTTCAGCTCTGCCATCATCCCCACGCGTCCGCTGTCAGCACCCGCACAGGCATAGCTTCCCGTGCCGATCACGGTGGAGGTGGCGGTATAAGAAGACTGGATCAGAGGCAGATTCAGCATGCGGATCACCTCATCCTCGTCCTCCATCAGCTTTTCAAAATACACCTTCATGGTCAGCGGCTGGGGCGTGTTTTCTGTAAAGACCATTCCTGAAATGGTACCGTTGACATAGTCAGCCCGCGCCAAACACTCATCAGAAAAATCCTTTTGCAGCTTTTCCATATACCAAAGCTTCAATTCCTCGATCATCCAAAGGCTTCTGTCCTTTTTGGCATACAGCGCACACAGATCCCCCAGCATCACGCTTGAAACATCGGATGCCGTGAAATACTCGTCCGGAACATCTTTCCCGCCATCCTGCAGCAGTACGTCCTTAAAGGTCCTGCCATCGGGGGAAAGGGTTTGCGGGTTTCCGTCAAACTTTCCAAAGATCTTAGACTCCGCCAGCATTTTTTCATACGCCTTCTTTGCCGCAGTCTGATCCTCCTGCAAGACCTCTTCCAGCTCTTTTTCGATCTGTACCTCAAAATCGGGCACATCGGCAAGAGTGAGGCTCTTACAGTTGTATCTGCACGCCACCAATCCCTCAATGGGATTTCTATAAAAATCCTTGAAATACCCCAAATATCCGGTGCGCAGCATGTATACCACCATGCTCCGATAGTCCTTCATGCTGGCAGGGCGGTCGTTGGAATACCGAACGCCTTTGTTCAATTTAATGGTTGCAACGGTCCTGCCGTCCTCTTGTGACACGGTGATCTTCCCCAGCACTGCCTGCCATCCCTTTTCCTCATCATACTGCATGATGGTGGGTGCCAGTAGCAATCCCGCCGCGTATTCCTCTTCTGTAGAGGCATACAGCGGATTCATGTTTGACAAAAATTCTTGGGAAAAGGCTTCTCCCGTCAGCGCAATGCGCAGTGCGTTGTCGCTTCCCGCTCCCCCGCCGGAGGAGCTGCATCCGGAAAGGATGCCCAGTATACACACCGCCGCCAACAGTAACGCCGCCGCTCTGCAAGATCTTTTCATAAAATTCCTCCCGATGGTTGGATTTTGTTACATGCCGTATTCCGTCTTTATTATACCCTTTTTTATCCGTTCTGTCAAGAACATTCTGCTCAAGAACAGGTCAAGAACAGATGCGCGGTCGCATGATGGGAACACACTTGAAAAATGTTAAAAAACCGTGTCGTTTTACTGTACAATTCCTCAAAATTTGTTGACTTTTTTCTAAAACTATGGTATGATGGGCGGTGTATTATTTTTTTAAACGCCGTAAAGGATGCGCTCGGCGTTGCCATGGGCAATGGCTTCTTTTGCCGTATCGTCAAGAGCAAGCGCCTCAAAATAGGCTTTATCCGCTTTTTGATCGTGCCACGGAGTGTCGGTTGCAAAAAGGATCTTTTCATATCCGTGATTTGCAATGATCCGAAGAAGCTGTTCTTTTGGAACCACATCCAAGATCACCGCCAGATCAAAATAAACGGGCAGACCCACCAAATGTTTTTCGGTCTCATCATACTGCTCGTTGGCACCAAGATGGGCAAGGATCACAAAGGGCTTGGGGTTTTCCTCCCCTTTATGTAATTCCTTGATCACCGCCGCTGCCTTTTCGGGGGTACAGCGGATGCGCTGAGGATAGCCGGGGTCAAAGCCGGCGTGCACGCTCACGTAAAGTCCCCGCTGCTTGCAGCCCTTTAAGATGCGCATGTATTTAGGATCGTCAAAATCGGTCTCTTGATAGTCGGGGTGCAGTTTAATGCCCTTTAAACCCAGCGCCTTGATGGTATCTAACTTCCCTTCAATATCCTCGCAATCGGGATGAATGCCCCCAAAGGAGCAAAGGTCTTCCCGTTCATTCAATTGCGCCGCAAAGCGGTTGATGCTGTCAAACTGAGAGGGCTTGGTCACCACCGGAAGGATCACTGCATAGTCAATGCCCCCTTCCTTCATGGATGCCAAAAGTCCCTGTAGATCCCCTGTGGCAAACGCCTTTGCCTCTCCCTTTGCTTCCAGATGTGCAATGGTCTTGGCGGCAATGGCATCGGGGAAAATATGTGCGTGAAAATCTATAATCATGCAAGCTTCGCCTTCCTTTTTTGATTGTTCGGTGCAGATTCGTTCTTACCTGACGCATCCAAACCGTTTATATATCACAGATTATAACCTATTTGAAAGGAAAAGACAAGATGGTTATTCAAATTTTATTTTTGGTCGTATTCTTTGCGATCATGATTGCAGTAGGCTTCTACTGCCGCAAAAGCGCCTCGGGCGTCAACGGCTTCGTGCTGGGCGGACGAGAGGTTGGTCCTTGGTTGACGGCATTTGCCTTCGGCACCTCCTATTTCTCTGCCGTTATTTTCGTGGGCTACGCCGGAAAATTCGGTTGGAACTTCGGTCTTGCCTCCACCTGGATCGGTCTTGGCAATGCCTTTATCGGTTCCCTTCTTGCATGGGCAGTGCTTGGACGCCGTACCCGTATCATGACCCATCACTTAGGCTCCAAGACCATGCCCGACTTCTTCGGTCTGCGCTTTGACTCAAAGCCTCTGAAGCTCATTGCGGCAATTATCGTATTTATCTTCCTCATTCCCTACACCGCATCCCTTTATAACGGACTTTCGCGTCTGTTTACCATGGCGTTCCCCGGCATTGAATACACCTGGTGCGTGATTGCCATGTCGGTACTGACAGGTATTTACGTACTGGTGGGCGGCTATATGGCAACCGCCATCAACGACTTCATTCAGGGTCTGTTTATGCTCTTCGGCATCGTTGCAGTGATCGTGGCAGTACTTAACGGCAACGGCGGCTTTATGGGCTCCATGGAAGCCCTTGCCGACAAGGCAGGCTGGGAATACACCTCCTTCTTCGGTGCAGATCCCCTCTTCCTTGTGTTCGTGGTGATCTTAACCTCCCTTGGCACTTGGGGTCTTCCTCAGATGGTGGGCAAGTTCTATGCCATCAAGGACGAGGACGCCATTAAAAAGGGCACCATCATTTCCACCGTATTTGCCATCATCGTGGCAGGCGGATGCTATTTCCTTGGCGGTTTTTCAAGACTCTTCTCCGAGCCTACCGAAAACGGCACCCCCGCAGTGGGCTTTGACAACTTGATCCCCACCATGCTTGAGGACCTTGGTCCCGTGCTCATCGGCATCGTGCTGGTGCTGGTGCTTTCCGCATCCATGTCTACCCTGTCGTCCTTGGTACTGACCTCGGGATCTACCATCACTCTGGACCTGATCCTGCCTTTAAAGAAAAAGGAAGTACCCGAAAAGAAGCAGATGCTCATCATCCGCATTTTTATCGTCTTCTTCATCGTGATCTCTGCCGCAATTGCCATCTTCCAGCAGTATTCCAAGAGTGAATCTGTGGCGTTCATTGCAGACCTCATGGGCGTTTCCTGGGGTGTACTGGCAGGTGCCTTCATCGGACCCTTCCTGTGGGGACTTTACAGCAAAAAGATTTCCCGCGCCTCGGTATGCGTCAGCTTCGTGCTGGGTGTAACCCTTGGCATGATCCAGCTTGCAAAGAGCGTGATCGGCTTTGACTTCGGCGTAGAATTCCTTGATAACCTGGTGTTCAAGTCCTCCATCCACTCCGGTGCCATCGCAATGCTTCTCAGCATCGCCATCGTACCGCTGATAAGCCTCTTTACCAAAAAGCAGAGCAAGGAGCGCCTTGAAGAGATCTTCTCCTGCTACCATAAGGACGTGACCGTGAAAGCAACGGCTGTTCTTGAAAACAAAGAGGACAATAAGAAAAACTGATCTGAAATAATGCAAATATGGCGGCACTGCCGTCAAAAGGAGCAAAAAAGTATACATGCCTATTACCCATATTCTTGAAGAAAACTGTAAAAAATTCGGCGACAAGGTCTGCCTTGTGGAGATCAACCCCGAGCAAGCTGAAACCAGAAAGCGTTCCTACA
This sequence comes from Clostridia bacterium, assembly GCA_017452335.1. Classification (GTDB taxonomy): domain Bacteria; phylum Bacillota; class Clostridia; order Oscillospirales; family CAG-272; genus UBA11512. The sequence continues at coordinate 3,076 of JAFTMP010000136.1, read as the reverse complement.
AGGAATATTCTCTTATTGAGCAGACCGATGCCCGCTATTTCAGACGCGAGATCACCTGGAACGTCTTTAACGAAAAAGCCAACCGCTTTGCCAACCTCCTTTTAAACAGAGGCATCAAAAAGGGCGATAAGGTGGGTATTCTCTTGATGAACTGCATCGAGTGGCTTCCCATCTACTTCGGTATTTTAAAAACCGGCGCTCTTGCCGTTCCCTTTAATTTCCGCTTCACCGCCTCGGAAATTCAGTACTGTTCCCGCCTTTCCGAGGTAAACGTGCTGATCTTCGGCAGTGAATTCATCACCAGAATTGAAGAAATTTACGATTCTGTCTGCGACAAGTGCCACATGATCTACGTGGGCAATGACCTTTGCCCCTCCTTTGCAGAGGATTATAAGGACATGACCGCCGATATGCCCAGTACCCCTCCCGCAGTAGAGATCACCGACGAGGACTACGCCGCTATCTATTTTTCCTCGGGTACTACCGGCTTTCCCAAAGCAATTTTACATAAGCACAAGGCGCTGATGCACTCTTGCAAGGTGGAGCAAAACCACCACGGACAGACAAGCGAGGACGTCTTCCTGTGCATCCCGCCCCTTTACCACACCGGTGCCAAGATGCACTGGTTTGGCAGCTTCCTTACAGGCGGTAAGGCGGTGCTCTTAAAGGGTACCAAGCCCGAATACATTTTAAAGACGGCATCGGATGAGAAATGCACCATCCTTTGGCTGCTGGTGCCGTGGGCACAGGATATTCTCTTTGCCCTTGACAGCGGAGAGCTGAAATTAGAGGACTATCAGCTTGATCAGCTGCGCCTCATGCACATCGGTGCACAGCCCGTGCCTCAGAGCCTTGTGAAAAAGTGGCTTTCCTACTTCCCCCACCATCAGTATGACACCAACTACGGTCTTTCCGAATCCATCGGACCCGGTTGCGTGCATCTGGGCGTGGAGAACGTCCACAAGGTGGGCGCCATCGGCGTACCCGGCTACGGCTGGCAGATCAAGATCGTGGACGAGCACGGTGCCATCGTTGAAAAGGGTGACGTGGGTGAGCTTTGCGTAAAGGGCGATGGCGTCATGGTCTGCTACTATAACGATCCCAAGGCAACCGAAGCCGTTTTGAAGGACGGATGGCTCTTTACCGGTGACATGGCAATGCAGGATCCCGACGGCTTCATCTATCTGGTGGACAGAAAGAAGGACGTGATCATCAGCGGCGGCGAGAACATCTACCCCGTACAGATCGAGGATTTCTTATCCTCCCACCCCGACGTCATGGACGTGGCAGTCATCGGTCTGCCCGATGCCCGTCTTGGCGAAATTTCCGCCGCAATCGTGCAGATCAAGGAAGGACACACCTGCACCGAAAATGACCTTGAGGCATTCTGCCGTCAGCTTCCCCGCTATAAGCGTCCCCGCAAGTTCATTCTTGCCGATGTACCCAGAAACGCTACAGGTAAGATCGAAAAGCCCAAGCTTCGCAAGATCTACGGCGGTGACAACTTGGTAGACGCACAGAACAAAGCATAAATAAGCGCAAGATCCAATTCAAAGGAGAATACCGTAATGAAAAAACTGATTATCGGCAACAAAGCCGTTGCACAGGGTCTTTACGAAGGGGGCGTAAAGATCATTTCCAGCTACCCCGGTACCCCCTCTACCGAAATTACCGAATTTGCCGCACAGTACGACGAGATCTACTGCGAATGGGCACCCAACGAAAAGGTTGCCATGGAGGTTGCCTTCGGCGCCTCTCTGCGGGGTGCAAGAGCCGCTTGTGCCATGAAGCATGTTGGTCTGAATGTGGCTTCCGACCCCCTGTTTACTATGTCCTACACCGGTGTAAACGGCGGTCTTGTGATCTGCGTGGCAGATGACCCCGCTATGCACTCCTCTCAAAACGAGCAGGACTCCCGCCACTATGCTATCGCCGCAAAGGTTCCCATGCTTGAGCCCGCAGACTCCGCGGAGGCTTTGCAGTTTGCAAAAACCGCATTTGACTTATCCGAGCAGTTCGACACCCCCGTTCTTTTACGTATGTGCACCCGCATTGCACACTGCCAGAGCGTGGCAGAGATCGGTGCGCGCGTAGAGCATCCCGTAAAGGAATATGAAAAGCAGCCCGCAAAATACATCATGATGCCGGGTAACGCCAAGAAAAAGCATCCCATCGTGGAAGAGCGCACCGTAAAGCTGACAGAATACGCAGAAAACTGCCCTTACAATAAGGTAGAGATGGTGGAAGGAAGCGAGCTTGCCATCATCACCTCGGGCACCTGCTATCAGTATGTAAAGGAAGTGTTTGGCGACAGCGTCAGCGTGTTAAAGCTGGGTATGATCAATCCCATGCCCGTACAGCTTCTTCGTGATTTCGCCAAGAGCGCAAAGCGCGTGGTGGTTATTGAAGAGCTGGATCCCATTATTGAGACGCACTGCAAGAATATCGGCTTGCAGGTGGAGGGCAAGAGCCTCTTCTCACTGATCGGGGAATTTTCTCAGCAGACCATTAAGGAAGTACTGCTGGGCGACAAAGCCGCAGGCGTAAGCGCTGACAGCCCCATCCCCGTCAGACCCCCCGTAATGTGTGCGGGATGTCCTCACAGAGGCATGTACTATACCCTTGCCAAGAACAAGCTGACCGTGCTTGGTGATATCGGATGCTACACCCTGGGCGCAACGCCTCCGCTGAATGCTCTGGACTCCACCCTTTGCATGGGCGCTTCGGTTTCGGGTATTCACGGCTTTAACAAGGCAGGCGGAGAGGATGCGGAAAAGAAGACCGTTTGCGTGATCGGTGACTCCACCTTTATGCACTCGGGCATTACAGGTCTTGTAAACATCTCCTACAACGCCTCCAACTCTACTGTGATCATTCTTGACAACTCCATTACCGGTATGACGGGTCATCAGCAGAACCCCACCACCGGCTACAACATCAAGGGCGATCCCGCCGCAAAGGTGGATCTTGAAAGCCTTTGCCACGCTGTGGGTATTAAGAGAGTGCGCGTGGTTGACCCCTATGACTTGAAGGAATGCGACAAGGCAGTGAAGGAGGAGCTTGCTGTAAACGAGCC
>JAFTMP010000135.1 GCA_017452335.1 Clostridia bacterium | reverse complement strand
GCTGTGAAGGTGAAGGACAGCTCGGTCATCTGCGATCAGGGTTTCGTTTCCCTGCTGATGGATCTTGCAAAGGAACGCAAGATCGCCGCACAGCTTGAGATTCTCGAGGGCGGCGGAACCGATACCTGCTCTATGCAGACGGCAGGTGCAGGCAGCCGTGCAACGGCGATCTCGGTGCCCACCAGATACATCCACAGCAACAACGAGACCATCTCCAAGAAGGACTACGAGGCAAGCATCGCGCTGACCGTTGCCCTGCTTGAAACCGACCTTTCAAAGGTGGAATTCTAAAATGACCGATCTGATGACTTTGGCGGCACAGGCGGAGCAGGAGCTTGCTCCTCACTTTGCCGCACTTGAACAAATCTCTTTTGAAAACACCAAGCGCGTGATGGACGCCTTTGCAGAATATCGCGTTTGTGAGGGCTATTTTGCCGCCACCTCGGGCTACGGCTACGACGACAGAGGCAGAGATGCCCTTGACAAGATCTACGCCCGCGTTTTCGGGTGCGAAAGCGCCCTTGTGCGCCACAACATCGTCAACGGCACCCAAGCCCTTGCCATTGGGCTTTACGGTCTGCTTCGCCCGGGCGACACTCTTCTGTCCGTTGCAGGCAAGCCCTACGACACCTTAGAAGAGGTGATCGGTATTGTGGGTAAGCCCGGTAACGGCTCCCTTGCCGACTACGGCATTTCCTACGGGCAGATCGAATTAAAGGACGGCAAGCTCGACCTTGACGCCATCGGCAAGGCGCTTGAAGAAAACAAGAGCGTGAAGGTGGTCTTTGTACAGCGCTCCAAGGGCTATTTAAACCGTCCCACCCTGTCGGTTGAAGAAATTGGAGAGCTTTGCGATTTCGTTCACGCAAGGTCGGATGCCTTTGTGATGGTGGACAACTGCTACGGCGAATTTACCGAAACCCTTGAGCCCACCGCCGTGGGCGCGGATCTGATCGCAGGGTCGCTGATCAAGAACCCCGGCGGGGGGATGGCTGAAAGCGGCGGGTATCTTGCGGGTACGCAAAGAGCCGTGGAGCTTGCCTCCTACCGTCTGACCACCGTGGGTGTGGGCGGCGAGGTGGGTGCGACCCTCGGGCAGAACAAAAACATGTTCAAGGGCTTCTTCTATGCCCCTCACACCGTGAAGGAGGCGTTAAAGACCGCCATGTTTGCCGCTTACATCTTTGAAAAGCTGGGCTTTGAAGCAGAACCCCGATACAATCAGCCCCGCTATGACATCATCCAGGCGCTAAACTTCAAAGATCCCGAGTTGTTAAAGGCATTCTGCCGTGGTATTCAGTACGGCTCACCCGTGGACGCCTACGTGACTCCCGAGCCCTGGGATATGCCCGGCTACACCGACCAGGTTATTATGGCGGCGGGCACCTTTACCTCGGGTGCATCCATTGAGCTTTCGGCAGACGGTCCCATGCGCCCGCCCTACACCGCCTTTTTCCAGGGTGGACTGACCTTTGAGAGCGGAAAGCTGGGAATCCTTTCCGCCGCAAGAGAAGTCTTGAAGGTTCTTGAATAATCAAGCACTTGAATAATCAAGCCAAAAAAGAAGCCGCTGATAAGAAACCTTATCAGCGGCTCGTTTTTCTTTTTAAACTGTGTTGGCAGCTTTTAAAGAATAGCGGCAATTACTTGATGATTGCCTTTGCGATGTGGTATACACCGGGAATCTGGAAAGTACCGTCGGTAAATGCCTTCACGCATGCAATGATGGAGCAGATCCAAACATAGAGCGGAACCACAACAGTAACACTGAGAACAGTTGCAGCGATTGCGCAAATGATGACAGAAGCCATCTCTCTCTTCTCTTCAACATCCAGCTTATCCTTGTCTACGATCAGAACGATCAGAGCAACAACCCAACCAAAGCCAAGCAGAATGGATGCCAGCCAGGTCAAACCGAAGGTCAGCTTCTTGTTCAGATTGCCGCCAAGGAATTTCTTTTCTTCCATTTTTATTTCCTCCATGATATGTAATATTCACGTGTCCGTGATGTACTTATTATATCATACTTGACTGCAAAAAGCAAGAGGTTTGCGAATTTTTTTGCTGTTGCCGAAAGAACATTGCTTTTCTTATCAAAAAGGCCTCTCTTCTCCCGTTTTTTTAAAAAGAAGACTCATTTTTTAACTTTTTCTCCCGTTTTATTCAAAAAAATTTCGAGTATTTTATAAAAAAGTTATTGACAAAAGAAAAAAAATATGGTAGTATATTTCTACGCGTGTGGTTGGTTCAAAGTGCGCTTTGCGTCACCTGCCGCAGCGAATTCGGTGAACATCACCATAAAGAAAGAGAGGTGCTTTTCGTGTACGCAATTATTGAAACAGGCGGAAAGCAGTATAAGGTCAGCGAGGGCGACATCATCTTCGTTGAGAAGCTGGAAGCAGAAGAAGGCAGCGAGTATACCTTTGACAAGGTGCTGGCAGTATCCGGTAATGATGGTCTGGTAGTAGGTACTCCTACTGTTGCAGGCGCAACTGTTACCGCAAACGTGGTCAAGAACGGACTGGGCAAGAAAATCTACGTGATGAAGTACAAGCCCAAGAAGAACGAGAAAAAGAAGATCGGCCACAGACAGCCTTACACCAAGGTTCAGATCGGTTCTATCAAGGCATAATCGGAAAAATATGACGAAGGTCACTTTTTTCAAAAAAGACGGCATTTATTACGGCTTTAAGGAACAAGGGCACACAGGATACGGTGAAGCGGGAGATGATATTCTCTGCTCTGCTCTGTCCGCCATGACCATGCTGATCATCAATACCGTCGAGATCTCCTACGCATCAAGAGTAGATTACACCATTGATGAGGAAAGCACCGACATACAGTTAACTGTTCCTGCGGCGCTTGCCGAAAACGAATCGGACGAGAAGAAGCGTTACGCCATCTCGGGCTTGATTCAGGGGTACTTCTTCCAGTTAAACGACCTGGTGGAAGAATATTATGATTACCTTTCGGTAGACGAGATCGAAACAGACGTCGTTTTAAAATAATTACGGAGGAATACTACAATGCTTAGATTAGGTTTACAGTTCTTCGCACACAAAAAAGGTGTTGGTTCTACCAAGAACGGCCGTGACAGCGAATCCAAGAGACTGGGTGTTAAGAGAGCAGACGGTCAGACCGTTACTGCAGGCAGCATTCTGGTAAGACAGCGCGGAACACACATTCATCCCGGCAACAACGTTGGCAAGGGATCCGATGATACCCTGTTCGCAATGATCGACGGAAAGGTTAAGTTTGAGCCTGTTACCGGCGGCAGAAAGCGCGTAAGTGTTTACGCTGCTGAATAATTTGGAGTTTTAGATCCAAATTCCATAGTCGTTCAAAAGCATCGCAGAAAGCCCACGGCTTTCTGCGATCGTTTTTTGTTTTATGGTAAATTGCCCTGCAACCGTTTGGTTGCAGGGCAATCATTTTTATTTAATGAAATCAAATTCAAAGTCATACATGCTGACTGTATCACCGTCGGTACAGCCCGCCTCTTCCAACTTCGCGATCACCCCGGAGGTGCGCAGGACTCTTTGGAAATACATCAGCGAATCGCGGTCGTCAAAATTGATGGAGCCCATCAAATTATACAGCCACTCGCCGTCCACATAGTATACGCCGTTTTCCTTGGTAATGTTGATCTCGCGCTCCGCTTCCCCGTCAAATACCACCTCTTCGGGATTGTATTCGCTCTCGAACACGATCATTTCGGGCAGACGTTGCAGCATTTCATCCGCCGCTTTCATCAGCTAGGGAATATTTTCTCCCGTGACCGCCGAAACGTAGAACAGCTTCCAACCGCTATTCTCCACATACGCTTCAAAGCCTGCTCTGTCAAAGAGCTCCTCATC
>JAFTMP010000134.1 GCA_017452335.1 Clostridia bacterium | reverse complement strand
CGGGCAATCTTGACAAGGTTTGGCCCGACATCCGCGACAGCGCCTGGATCGGAGGCGACCAAGACGGCTGGGAGCGCGTGCCCTACTGGCTTGACGGCTTCATTCCCCTTGCCTACCTGCTTCGCGATGAGGATTTAAAAGCAAGAGCCCAAAAGTACATCGACGCCATCTTAGACCGCCAGGAGGAGGACGGCTGGATCTGCCCCTGCAGCTACGAGGAGCGTGCAAATTACGACCCCTGGGCGTTCTTCCTCATGGGCAAGGTGCTTGCCCTGTACCTCACCTTTAAAGAGGACAAGAGAGCCGAAGAGGGGCTCTACAAGGCGATGAAGTGCCTTTATGTTTGGGTAAAGGACGAAAAATTAAATGTGAGAGACTGGGGTAAATTCCGCACCTTTGAGTGCCTTATTCCCCTGCTCTTCCTTTATGAAAAATATCAGGAGGAGTGGATCATCGAGCTCGGAAAGCTTTTAAAGATCAAGGGCGCGGATTATTACTCCTTCCGTGCGCTTTACCGCCGCCCCATGAACCGCTGGAGAAAGGAAACGCACATCGTCAATCTCTGCATGATGTTCAAGAGCGACGCGCTGTATAACGCGCTGACAGGCGAGGATACCCCCGACCGCGCGGAGGAGCTGTGGCAGATTTTAGAAAACTACAACGGCACGGCTGTGGGCACCTTCACGGGAGACGAGTGTCTGGCGGGCATTGGCAACAACCACGGCACCGAGCTTTGCGCAGTAGTGGAGCTGATGTATACCTGCGAAGTGATGTTTTCCATGACAGGCAACAAGGTATGGCTTGACCGCCTTGAAAAGATCGCCTTTAACGCACTGCCTGCCACCATCAGCGAGGATATGTGGACCCACCAATATGATCAGCAGGTCAACCAGATCGCCTGCGTGCGCTTCCCCGGCAAATCCTTCTTCCGCACCAACGGCTCCCAGGCACACCTCTTTGGACTGGAGCCCGAATTTGGCTGTTGCACTGCCAACTTCAACCAAGGCTGGCCCAAGCTTGCCATGAGCGTTTACGCACAGGATGATGAGGGCATCATTGCCGCGCTGATGCTGCCCGGATGCCTTGAAACCACCGTAAAGGACAAAAAGGTGAGCATCTGCTGTGACACATCCTATCCCTTCCGTCTTAGCGGAAGATACACGGTAAAAACCGAAGAGCCCGCCGCCTTCACCCTCAAAATTCGCGTGCCTTCCTTTGCCAAAAAGGTGTTTGTAAATGGGGAAAGTGCCCCTGTTGTAAACGGCTATCTGATCTTTAAGGATACCTGGCAGGGCGAAACGACTTTCACTGTACAATATGTTGACGAGCCGCATTTCGTAAAGCGTCCCTACGATCTGCAGGCGGTGGAATACGGACCGCTGGTCTTTTCTCTGCCCATTGAAACAGAATACAAAATGTTAGAATACACCAAAAACGGCGTAGAGCGCAAATTCCCCTATTGTGACTACGAGTTGCGCCCGCAAAGCGATTGGCAGTTCGGCTTTGATGAGTCTACGCTGAGCGTTGTTGAACAAGAACCCGGTACCGTACCCTTCTGCACCAAAGCACCTGCACTGACTGTCAAAGCAACCCTTGCCCCCATTGACTGGGGCTATGCCGATGGCTATGACACCGTTGCCGCAGACCGTCCCGCATCAAGACGCCCTCTTGGCACGGCACAGGAAGCGGAGCTGATCCCTTACGGCTGTGCAAAACTGCGCATGACCGAAATGCCCTTTACTGAAAAGTAAATCCAAAAAACAAAACGCCCGTTGCAGATGGTTGAACCTGTCTGTAACGGGCGTTCTTTATGTTCTTTGGACTTTGCGTATGCTATAGTGATTGTGCAAATCGTACTGCTGAATGTTCACAGCAATGCCATCAGCGCGCGTTCTTCCACTCTTTCATTTTCACAAAATGATAGAGATGAGAGCCTGCAAGCGCCCCCACAAGCAGTGTGAAAATGCCGACCCACAAAATGGCACCCCCGTCCATTGACGAAAGGAGCATCCATAAAACGCTCGTCAGCAGCCCGAGCGCAAGAAGCAGAGTCAAGAAAAAATCAACAAGCAGATAGGCAAGAATCTTCTTTTTATGCTTTTCCTCATAAAAGAACCTTACGCCCTTTGGAGGCTTTTGCGTACTCTCGTTTTCTTCCCTTATGGCGATCCCCTTGAGCGCAAAGCGCTTCCAAAAGCAGAAGAGGAAGAACAGTGAGGTGTCATTTTTTGAAAGGATCAAACTGCTGCTGCCCTTGGCATCGTATAAAAGCCCTGTGGGAATGAGCGACTCGTTATAAATATCAACGGTAACAGACTTCCTTACCCCTTTGTTCACATCTACCACGGTGTCTTTGCGCTCTTTTTTCAAAGAAAAATATTTGATCTCCAGCAGGCGCTCATGGGAAAGCTCCTCGTCGGAAAATGATTCGCTTTTTCCGATGGCGATCTCCTTTTGCGCACTTGCGCAATGCACGACCACCACGTTTTCGGTATTGTTTTGGATCGTCAGCATCCTTGCTTCTCCTCTCTCATGCTCCCGCGGTTTATACGCATGCTATGCTCCGTATTGGTCAAAGGGAAGCAGTTGGGCATTCAATTTCTCAACCATAAAGGGATTCAACTTATAGGGAACATGGCCTTGCATGCTCATGGACGACACTTGATCAAGCCTTAAAATCGAATATCCGTCACATTCCTGCACCGTGAAAAAGTATTCGCGGTTAGAATAGTATTCAGAAATCTTCACAACCGATCGTTCCATTTGAAATTCGCAGGATAATTCATCCACATCCCGATGTTCTTGCAAAATGCGAAGGATCTCTTGCTTTGAAAACGGCACTTTATATACGAACTTTCGCATCATCGCATCGTAATTCACAATGCCATCGGAAACATTTGAATGATTCTTGAAAATCGGGATCACGATTCCCAAAACAAGCGCTATGCCAAGCAACATAATCAGCGCGATCACAATGACTTGTTCCATAAAAACACCTGCCTTTTTGTAAATTCAAGACCTGTTCACGTTGAAAACCGAATGTTTGAAAGCATTGTCCGTATTCAATATCTTTCTAAGAAAATTAGACCACGAAAAATCTTAGATTGTCAAGTCAAGTGCAACAATTTTTTTGAAAAAATTTCTTCGGGGGTTTT
>JAFTMP010000133.1 GCA_017452335.1 Clostridia bacterium | reverse complement strand
TACCTGGAGGACGATGACGACGTGACCGAGGTATACCACAACTGGGAAAACTGCGACGAATAAAAATGATATAAAACAAGGTGTCTCAAATGCGGTTGCATTTGAGACACCTGTTTTTTTATAAGTCTATCGAATGGCCTTTTTTAAAAACGTCCAGCGCTGTTCGATCCAGCTTGCAAGATAATCCACATGAGGGGGATAGGTCTTGTATGCCGCAGTGATGGAGGGCTCAAGGAAGATGTGGCTTCCCAAAACAGGGAAGGCGGTATAGGTGCGCCCTGCCGCTTCTTCAAGGGCAACGCCCATCATTTCGATCTCACCCAGCATGGTGCGTATGAGGGGGTCGATTTCCGCCATGCGGGCTTTTACCAGATTTCTAAACCATTTTTGCTCATAAAGCGCGGCAAACCAGGCATTTCCCCTGCTTCCTTCGCTGTAGATCTCGTTTAAGGCGTTGGGGTATTCTCGGTCATTGCCCAGAGCCAAGTCAAAATCCCAGGGGGGACCGAAATGGAAAACACCGTCCTTGCGGTAGAAAAAGAAGCTGGCAAAGCCCACGTCTCTGTTGTGGCTTAGCTCCTGCAGGATGTAATTGTCCACCAGCGAGTCGATGTCGCACAGCTTTTCGATCTGCTCCTTATCTCCCGCCCGCAGGGCATTATTTAATTTCGAGACCTCTTTGCGGATGAAATTGCGCTCAGCGGCGGAATTGACCGTGCTCTTGATGGTGAAGGGCTGTTGTCCGTTGGGGATGGTGAAATATCCAAGGGGCGTGCTGTCCCCGCCTGCGCGGGAATCCAGTTCAATGAGATAATCCTTGTCGGTCCCTTCGACTTCGTCATTTAACTTCAGGCGCGCACTGCTTACCTCAACCTGTCCGCACAGCAGATACACACCGCGGTAATTGCCGTTAAGATACAGCTCGATGAACATGCAATCGGGGGAATATTCCACGCCCGAGAGAAGCTGTCCCAAGCGGAACATGCTGTAATTACGAAGAAGGGACTTATCGGAGTAGGTGGTCAGCAGGACCCAGTCCCGCTCTGCCCCGTTGCCCAGCCCCAGCAGATGCTCCTTTTCCCGCAGTCTCAATTTATAGGAGGGGCGCTCAAAGCTCCAGGAGCTGTTTCCTCTGCCGCGGATCTCCGCGTTTATATTTTTTAATATGTAGGCATCGTCACAGTTTTCGGTGGCAACCTTGGCAGAAATATAGTCGGCGGTGGAGGTGATGGCTTTTCCGCCTGTGTTGATGTGCAGTGCAGGTATCGTCAGCGCAGGAACGGTCTTGGCGTACTGTACCGTAAAGGACTGCTCTTGCAAAAGCCCCGTATCACTGCGGGAGGGGGCGCCGTAGCCGTCGCTCCAGCCAAGGAAGGTGTAGCAGTTACTGTGGCTCACCGCATGCACCGTTTCTCCCCGTTTACCGGGGACGATCTTTTGATCGGTCTTGCCTGCCGCCTTGCCGCCTGCACCGTCTTTGTAGTGCACGGCGGTGCTGTCGCTGTTTTGATAAAGGTTGGTGGGGTATCCTTCAAGGTAACGCCCCAAAACGGTCAGATCCTTAATGGACACCACGCCGTCGGGGTAGCAATCGTCAAATTTGGGCGTTTTTTTGCTCAGCGTATCGGAAAGTGCCTGCAGATCCTTGTCGGTCAGATCCTTGCCCTCATCACTGTCGCAGGGAAGCGCGTCCACGGTTTGCAAATATCCCGAGCGCACCACGATTCCGTTCTTGAGGGGAAGCAGATCCACGGCGCAACAGCCCTTTTCGGAAATGCTTTTAAAGACAAAGGTTGCCAAAAGGCTGTCGTCAAGAGGCTTTTGGCAGGAAAGGGCAAGGCGGGAGCCCTCTGTTTTTCCGCTGACGCCCTTTGCAAATTCCACCTTTTCAAGGCTATACAGGCTTTGATCGTAGACCAAAAGCCCTTCAAAGGAGGATATGGGATCCTCACAGCGTAGGGCAAGGCGCACCGTGCCTCCGTCAGCGCAAAGCCCTCTTGAAAGGGTGAGCAGGGCGTAGTCTGCCCGCGCCGCGCCCTCTTTTAGGCAAGCGCTATAAACGATGTTCCCGCTTGCCGCTTCCACAGGCTTGTCAAAGCCTTCAAATAGGGTCACACTGCCCCCAAGCTCCTCTTCAAAGGTGTAGGGATAGGTGGGCATCTGTCCGCTTTCGTAAAGAGCGCTGACCTCCTTTTCCCCCACCTGAAAGGTGACGGTATAGGTATTTTTGATCTCTTTGAAGCGCGCGGTATAGCGGGCATCGCCTGTGGCGGGTTGTATTTCGGGCGTCCAGCCTATAAATTCATAGTGCTTGTCCTTGTCGGTATGCTTTTTTTCGGGGGTGCCGCCGGGGTAGTAGGGCAGGGCACCCTTGTACGCGGTGCTCACTGTTTCCTTGCCGTCCACCACCCAGGTGATCTTGTAGGAGGTGTCGTCAAATACCGCATCCTCGGTCATTTGATAGCCGTAAATGGTGCCCCCCGCAAAGTGGGTCAGCGTTCCGTTTTGCAAAAGCTCCAGCGAAACAAAGTACCGCTCGTCCTTTTCGGGAATGAAGGAGGGCGCACCCAGACAGGTCTCAAAATAAAAGAGGGTGGTGCCGTCAAAGGCGGAGGGCGAAAGGGTCTGTTGCCATCTGCCCTTTTGGTTTTCATAGGTCAGCCGCCAGGTGTATTCCCCTCTTTTTTCAAAAAGGGAAGAGGCGGCGCTGTCCTTAATGGTAAAAAGCAGACAGGTGCTTTTCTTGCCGTCGGGCATGGTGTTTGCAAAGCCCGGCTCCTTCCAAGAGCCGTCCATGGTTTGCACGCCTGCGATCACGGGATCGGTGAGGGTGTTGTGTAAATCCTTTACCGAGGCGGTGTAGACAGTGTTTCCGTCGGTATTTTCCACCCGCACGTCCAAATCGTAGTAAATTCCGTTGTCCGAGCCCCCTGCGGGGTTGTAGGAGGGGACAAAACCGCAGGTGTAGGTGGGAAAACGCAGGGTGATGCGGTTTTGCGAGTGAAGCACGTAGGTTGCCGGGTCAATGCGCAGTTCGTCCTGCTCATTAAAGGAGAGATACCAGCGGTAAGCTCCTTTTCCCGTGCTGATATCCTCGGCAATGGCGTTGGCATCTACGCCACGGGCATCCAGCACCAAGCTGGTGGTGCCGCCCCAAGTCTCCCAGTCGGAGGTGTCACCCGAAAAATAGCGGGTGAGCTGAAAATCTGCGCCAAAGGAGGGCAGTGCACCCGCGGGAATCAAGGGAAGGAGGAGAAGCAGCAGTAAAATGGAAGATAAAATTCGTTTTTTCATGGCTTGAACCATCGCTTCTTTTAAAGCTTTCCTTATTTAGAGGGTTTTGTTTAAAAAAGCGGATCGAAGGCAGGTGTCGTCTTCGATCCGCTTTGGTTGTTGGTTTTTAAAAGACGATCAATCAGTCTTCAAGTTCAATAACGGTGGTGTCGCAGAAATCGCAGTCCTCGTCCGCTTCGCATGCGTCCTCTTCCTCGGGCTCCAGCTCTACCTCCAGCTTTTTGCAGGGCTTGGGGATAATGCCTGCCTGCATGCCAAGGCCCGCCAGCAGACCTACACAGGAGGTGCCGAACAGTGCGATCTGACCTGCCTTTCTCTTATCGTCAAACAGTGCCCAAATGAAGGAGCCCAGCATGCCGAGGGCGGAGACGAGGGTGATGATGTGGTGCAGTTCCATTTTCAAGGTTTTCAGCTTTTTCATAACAAATCCCTTTCTGCCTGTTTAGGCGTTCATTTTTAAATATGCGTTGATGAATCCGTCAATGTTTCCGTCCATTACAGAGGAAATGTTCACTTCTTCATAGCCCGTGCGGGTGTCCTTTGCCAGGGTATAGGGCATAAACACGTAAGAGCGGATCTGAGAGCCCCATTCGATGTTGGCTTTGGTGCCCTGAATATCCTCAATGCGCTCCAGTTGCTCGCGCATCTTGATCTCCATCAATTTGCTCTTTAACATCTTGATGGCGGTTTCCTTGTTTTGAAGCTGGCTTCGCTCGGTCTGACAGCCCACCACGATGCCCGTGGGGATGTGCAATACTCTTACCGCAGACTCTGTTTTGTTGATGTGCTGACCGCCCGCGCCCGAGGACTTGTGGGTGGTGATCTCTAAATCCTCTTCTGCGATCTCAATGGTGCCGTCGTCGTTAAATTCGGGCATGACCTCCACCGATGCAAAGGAGGTGTGGCGTCTGCCCGAGGAGTCGAAGGGCGAAACGCGCACCAAACGGTGCACTCCGTTTTCACTCTTCAAAAATCCGTAGGCATTCATGCCCTCCACCATAATGGTGGCAGATTTTAACCCCGCTTCTTCACCGTCCAGCCAGTCGATGAGCTTCACGTTAAAGCCGTTCTTCTCACCCCATCTGGTGTACATACGGTAGAGCATCAGCGCCCAGTCCTGCGCCTCGGTGCCGCCCGCACCGGGGTGGAAGGAAAGGATGGCGTTGTTGGCATCGTATTCGCCCGAAAGAAGGACTGCAATACGCATTTTTTCTTCCTTTGCCTTGATGTCCTCCACAGCCTGCAGAATTTCTTCAAGGAAGGATTCGTCCTCCTCTTCAATGGCAAGCTCGGTGAGCTCCATGGTGTCGGCATGCTTTGCCATCAACTCGTCGTATTCGGCGATCTTGTCCTTTAACTGCTTTACTTCTCTTAAAATTGTTCCCGAGTTGGTCTGGTCATTCCAGAAGTCGGGCATCATGGTCTGCTCGTCAAGCTCCTCTGCTCTGACTCGCAGCTTTTCAATTTTCAGCGCATCGCCCAGCTCAACAAGCTCGGGCTCCAAGTCCTTTAAGGTGCGCTTTGCTTCATCCAACTGTATAATCAATGAAGTGTCCTCCGCTTTTTACTTATAGTTCTTACTCACTATATCTAAATCTATAAACTTTTCGCTAACAGTATACTATATTTTTTTCTTTTTGTAAATAGTTTTTTTGCGTCCCGAAGCTGTAAGAGATGAAAAATCTGTCTTTACAGCGTATGCAGACACCCTTTTTCAAAAACATCTGCCTGCACGTCGGGGCAGATCGTTCCAAGCTCCTGCAACAGAGACACGCAAACGGGCTTTTCTGTGTAGTCATGTCCTGCCACCAGCATGCAAAGCCCTGCCTCGGCGGCATCGCACTGGTCATGATATTTGGCTTCGCCGGTTAAAGACCCATCGGCGCCCAGAGCACGCACGCTCTTCCATTCCTCGCCCCCCGAGCCGCCAAGAACCGCCAGCTTTTTGATCTTCTTGTCGGGACACCCTGCGCTGATGGCGGTGCACCCCAGCTTTTCTTTTAATAGTGCGGCAAGGGCTCTGCCGTCCATGGGCTCCTCAAATTTACCCATTCTGCCCATGGGCAGTCCTTCAACGTCAAAGGATGTGCAGTTTTGAAGCCCCAAAAGGGCACAAAGGCGGTCATTGACCCCGCCTTCGGCACAGTCAAGCCTTGTGTGGAAGGAAAAGACCGAAATGCCCTTTTCGTAAAGAAGCAGGGCGCGGGCGGAAAGGGGATTATCGGGTACCAGTGCGGAAAGTCCCTTAAAAAGCAGGGGATGGTGAGTGAGGATCACGTCATATCCCCCCAGAAGCGCCTTTTTCACCGCTTCATTGGAGCAATCAAGGGCAATGAGCACCTTTTTGACCTGCTGTTCTCCGTTTTTCATCACCATGATCCCATCGTGATCCCACGGACAGGATAGGGACGGGGAATAGCGCGCATTTAATTTTTCATAAAGCTCAATATGTTTCATCACTGATCCTCTGTTTTGGGCAACTGCTCTTCAATGGCAGATAAAAATT
>JAFTMP010000132.1 GCA_017452335.1 Clostridia bacterium | reverse complement strand
CATCATGCTGGACACCAAGGGACCCGAATACCGCATCGGCACCTTTGCAAACGGCAAGGAAACGCTGGTGGAGGGACAGGAATTCACCTTCAAGGCAGAGCAGGTTGCGGGAACGAAAGAGTATGTTTCCGTCAGCTACAAGCAGCTTGCAAAGGAGCTTTTCCCGGGGGATCGGGTGCTGGTGAACAACGGACTGCTGATCTTTGAGGTGTTGCGCACCGAGGGGGCAGACGTGGTGTGCCGCGTGCTCTCGGGCGGTGTGATCTCCGACCGCAAGAGCATGAGCTTCCCCGGAAAGGTTTTAAAGCAGGAATATCTGTCAGCACAAGACAAGGAGGACCTGCTGTTCGGCATTGAACAGGATGTGGATTTTGTTGCCTGCTCCTTTGTGTCTATGGCACAGGACCTTATTGACGTGCGTACCTTCCTTGATGAGAGAGGCGGCAAGGATCTGTCGCTGATCGCCAAGATCGAAAACCGTCCGGGCGTGGATGCCATTGAAGAAATTACCCAGTGGTGCGACGGCATTATGATCGGCAGAGGCGATATGGGCGTGGAGATCCCCTTTGAGGAACTGCCCGCCATTCAGAAAAAGCTCATCTCCAAGTGCAGAATGCTCGGTAAGCGAGTGATCACTGCCACAGAGATGCTTGAATCCATGATTACCAACCCCAGGCCTACCAGAGCCGAGATCTCCGACGTGGCAAACGCCGTTTACGACGGCACCAGCGCCGTGATGCTCTCGGGCGAAACGGCGGCGGGCAAGCACCCTGTGCTTACCGTGGAGACCATGGCGCGCATCGTCTATCGCACCGAGCAGAATATCCACTATGCCAAGCGCTTCCATTCCAGAGAATTCCACATTAAAAACAGCATGGACGCCATTTCCCATTCGGTGTGCGGCATGTCCATTGACTTGGATGCCAAGGCGATCGTGGTGTGCTCCATGTCGGGTATGACTGCCCGCATGGTGTCCCGCTTCCGCTCTCCCGTGGATATCATCGGTCTTTGCGTCAACGAAAAGACCTGGCGCAAGCTGGCGCTTTCTTGGGGTGTGATTCCCGTAATGAGCGAGGTCTTCCCCTCCATTGAGGTGCTCTTCTTCACGGCAAAGCGCATTGCCGCAAAGGAGCTGCAGCTGCAGGCGGGCGATAAGATCATCATTACCGGCGGCTCGGTAACGGGGCAGTCGGGCAATACCAACACCATTCGTATTGAAACGATATAAAGCGCAGGACGCGCAAAAAATAAAAGGGAGCTGATTCTAAGGATTTTTAAAGCTTCCCAAAACAAAAGAAGAAAAGAGGTGGGGCGGTGAACTGGTTTTTATTACTTTGTGCACTGGTGATTTTTGCAGGTGTGCTGATGTACAAGGTGTCGGACAGGCTGGGGTTCCCGGTGCTGTTGGCGTTTATTGTGCTGGGCATGCTTTTTGGCTCGGACGGGCTGTTCCGTATCCCCTTTGAGGATTACAGCTTTGCCGAGCAGATCTGTACCGTGGCGCTGATCTTTATTATGTTCTACGGCGGATTCGGAACGAATTTCAAGCAGGCAAAGCCCGTGCTTGGAAGATCCATTTTGCTATCGACTGTAGGGGTTGTACTCACAGCCCTTTTAACGGGTGTCTTCTGCCGTTTTGCGCTAAAGCTCCCCTGGGCAGAGAGCTTCCTTTTGGGCTCGGTGATGAGCTCCACCGATGCGGCGTCGGTCTTCTCGGTGCTTCGCTCAAAGAGGTTAAATTTAAAGTACAATACTGCTTCTCTTTTGGAAATGGAGAGCGGAAGCAACGACCCCTGCTCTTATATGCTCACCGTCTTTTTCATTTCTTTGGTCAATGGAAACGCCAATGCGGGCAATCTTGCCTATATGATGTTTTCCCAGATCGCTTACGGACTCATCGGGGGCGTTCTTGTTTCCATTTTGGCAATTGCGGCATTCAGAAAGATCAAATTCCCCGTGGCGGGCTTTGATTCGGTTTTTGTCATCGGCGTGGCGATCCTTTCCTATGCCCTTCCTGCGGCACTGGGCGGAAACGGCTATTTGTCGGCGTACATCGTGGGTATTGCACTGGGCAATGTGTCCTTCCCCAACAAAAAGAATTTGGTATACTTCTTTGACGGGGCAACGAGCCTCATTCAAATGATCATTTTCTTCCTGCTGGGTCTGCTTTCCTTCCCCTCAAAGCTTCCGGGCATTGCACTGCCCGCACTGCTCATCGCACTGTTTTTAACGCTGATTGCAAGACCTCTTGCGGTGGCATTGCTCCTAACACCCTTTAAGTGCAAGCCAAGACAGCAATTGCTGGTCTCCTTTGCGGGACTAAGGGGTGCATCCTCCATTGTCTTTGCCATTGTTGCCACCATGAGCGTGACGACCCACGGAGACCTGTTCCACATCGTCTTCTTTGTGGTCCTCTTCTCCATCACCCTGCAGGGAAGCCTGCTTCCCTTCGTCTCAAAGAAGCTGAAGATGATCGACGAATCGGGCGACGTGATGAAGACCTTCAACGACTACAGCGAGGAGGTTGCGGTGCGCTTTGTCAAGTTATCCTGCCCGAAGGGCATAAGTGGTGCGGCAGACAATTGCGTGAAATGACCCTGCCTCCGGGAACGTTGGCAGTACTGATTGAGCGAAACGGTGAAAAGATCGTTCCCCGAGGCACTACGGTGTTAGAAGCGGGAGACAAGGTGATCCTCAGCGGCGCGGCGGAAGAGGGCGAAGAGCTGAACTTCAGCGAGATCCGCTTGGAGAAGGACAGCGACGGCGTGGGACAGCCTCTCAAGGATTGTGCACTGGTCAAGGGGGCGCTGGTGATGATGGTCAAGCGCAAGGAGCTGGTGATCATCCCCAAGGGCGAGTTTATTTTGCGCGCAGGCGACGTGCTGGTCATCCACAGACGGGATGGCGCGGGAACATAAAAGCTTTTATAAAAGTGGTTGTATCAACGGTATGTTACGGTTGATGCAACCACTTTTTGCAAGATAGCGGTCTTTCTTCACAAAAATCTTGCATTTCTTCCGTTCCTGTGCTATAATATAAAGGATTATAAGGAAAAGTGTGCTTTGTGATACAAGGCAGTGAAAATAAAGGAGCAGGGAAGAAGATGTGGTTGTTTGGTAAAAGAGTAAATATCAGCAAGGTGGCACGGGACGAGGAGGAAGAGGAGTTTGAGCAGGCAGAGCTTCCCTCTTTTGCGCCCGAAATTTTAATTGACGAGCCGACGTCCTCAAAGAAAAAGGATGATGGGGCTTACGAGCAGGAAGAGATGCCATGGGACGGGGAAGAGTCCGCTGAGCCGACCGTCAAAAAGAGCGAGGACGCGGAGGACAAATTGGATGCGCTGTTTGAAGACATGCAGGAAGAGACGCAGGAAAACGAGAAAAAGCTGAGCATTTGGGAAAAAGCCAAGAGAAAGCTGCAAAAGCAGACGACAGAGGAAGAGCAGGGCGAAAACGAACTGCCTGTTTTTGAGGAGGACGAGGAGGAAGAGATCCCCTTTTT
>JAFTMP010000131.1 GCA_017452335.1 Clostridia bacterium | reverse complement strand
TGTGAAAATCGCACCGTGCATCTTTGCGTGTACCAAGCAACCACATTTTTTTGCAGGGGAGTATTCGGTATCCGTTTTTCTTGCAAGTACGTCTCAAACGAAAGAAAAAGAGAATTCTTTTTACGAAAAAACGTAAATAGAAAAGGATTAAGACAACAATTGCGATTGCAAATAAGAATAGAACAAACTTCATAGAACACCTTTTTAGCTGTTATTGTATTTAAGACTTTAAATGATTTTCAGCACAAATTACAACCTGTGCAGCCATAGCATCTATTTACTGAGGTCTTCCAGCTTCTTTTTAATACTCAGAAACTGAGGGTCAACGGAAATCGTCTTATAAATTTCATTGCAGTTCAATCTACTTAAATAGGCTTCGTGAAGGGGCATCTCACTTCCTTTGGCGCTCCATCTGTCTTCGTAATGCACACCGCGTACCATAGGAGAAGTGTGGTCAATTCTTGAAAAGCCTTTTGCTTTCTTGCAATGTTGGTACATTTCTTCAAGTTCACAGAGTGCCTGCTCCTTTTGTCCCGCCATAAGTGAATACTCAGCCATACGACCGCACATTACAGCAAGCCGTTCTTCGAAAACGCCGAAATCCCCATCACGGAAAATGATATGGTAGATCTCTTGCACGTCTTTGATTATATCATGCTTTTCTTCATTGGTGTAATTGGGTGAACCCGAGATCAACGATCCGGTGTAGCCCATAATTTCATCGCAGACACACCACAAATAGTTTTTGCAATGCTTTTCAAGCTCATCGCCTTTCAGAATACTCCTGAGTAGATCTTTGTTTTGCGGAACCATTTTGGCATATTCCAGCGCTTTTTCGTGCTCCCCCATATCATTATGGATAAACGCAAGCAGTTGTATGGCGCCGTAGTGGTATTTGGAGTCGCCCTTTTCCAACAGTTTTTTAGCAAGCCTAATGATCTCGTCTTTGCTGTTTTTATGCTCTACAGCATAAAGGTCATACATCAGATTATGGATCACGGTATCCTCGTTCGGATATTTTTTATACATTTCGCGGCATAAATCAAGACGTTCTTTTCTTTTTCCTTGATTGATGAGGATCTGCGCTTGATCCTTGAATTTTGCAAGATCCTCCTGCTTTTTTACAGAATCACAGCCCAAGATATAATCGACAGTAGTGTCATAAAAAGATGCTATATGGGGCAAGAGGGAAATGTCAGGCATTCCGTCACCACGTTCCCACTTTGAAACGGCTTGTACAGAGATGCTAAGATGCTGTGCTAAGTCGTCTTGGGTGTTTCCTTTGCGGCGACGCAAGTCTTTTAGGCTTTTTGCAAGTTGAATTCTCATAAAATCTCCCAAAATAAAATAACAAATGTTCATCTTGTTTTTATTATATCATTTTTTTGAAATAATACAATGACCGCTTTGTTGAATTTAGGTAGAGAAAATCAACGCTTAGTTTAATGCTTTTGCCATCAGTCAGCGTCCTCGCCATCATGTTTCGATCCGCTACTGTAAAAGGGAACACCGAAAGCTCCTTGGTGATAGTTTACAATATAGGTATCTCCTACCTTGTACTTGGCATATTCGAAGGGCGAAACGTTAAGATCACGTTGCTTGCCGTCAATTGTAAAGGTGAATTCATACTCGGTCCATTTTTTGTGGTGATCACATTCTTTTTCTTCGATCACCACAGAGTAGCTTTGGGTGGGTGTAGGGTCAAATAGAAAGTTTGCGTGTACGGTCAGCGAATAAAAGAGGAGCGCGGTAAAAAAGGAGATCAACAGGCAACTACCGATCAATTGTCCGATTTTAAGAAGCTTTCGAAGCCACAGAAGGGTGATGAGCACTCCTGCCGCCACTCCCGCAAACAAAGCGAACAGCAGAAAAGGAAGATTGCCGCCGTCAATAAACTCATACCGAAGTGAGGTTATAAAGAGAACGATATAGACCGCGATACAGAAAAGAAAGATAAAAACGAATGTTTTAAAATTTTTATCTTCTTGCTTTTTGATGCGATATTTATTTCGCTTTGCTTTTGCCATTGCCCCCTCCGTTTTGTGATTTTTAATAAGTATATCATATTTAAAAAAAGAAATCAAGGAAAGTCAACGAACGGTTGGGTTAAAATAAAAAAGTGCGCACCTGCCCAAAAGACAGGTGCGCAAAAAATTGCCGTATGTTACAGGATTCTGCCCGAGTGGCAGGTAAAATAGAGGATTTGGGTATCGGAGGACAGCTTTTTTAATGCTTCAAGGGCTTTCTTGCAGTTGTTGTCGTCAAGATAGACGAATGGATCGTCAAGCACCAAGAAGGGGCGCTCATCGGGATAGGCGACCTTAAGCATTGCAAGGCGCATACAGATGTTTGAGAGCACCAGGAAAGCGCTGTTGAAGTTTTCGTTTTTGCGCAGTGCGCCGTTTCGTTCAAACTGCAAGCTCATGTCAGTGGGAGAAACGGTGAGCCCCGCGCAGAGCGAGGGATCAATTTGCAGTGCATATTCTTCGTATGCTTTTCGGATGGGTAAGGTATAGCGGCTTGAAAGATCATCATGTGCCTCTTTTAAATACCCTGCGGTCAATTCCAAAATTCTCTTGCGGTCATTTAAGACAGCAGCTTGTTCCTGTAAATGTGAAAGAAGTGCTTCGACCTCCGGAAGCTCTGAGGCTTTTTCCAGCTCTTCCTCCAGCTTTAACCTGCGGCTCGATGCTTCTTTTTCAAGAGCAGTCAACTCTTCTTCCAGCCGCTCCCGCTCTCCCGGGAAGGGACACTCTTCTCCTTCGGGTAAGGCGAGGTCTGTTTGTGCTTGATAGCGCTTCAGATCCTCTGACCTTGAGCGGCAGGCAGTTTCAAGCAGAGCAAAGCTTTTTGAAAGTGCCCTCAAGCTGCGAAGCAACTCTTCCGCATCGGTTTGTTCAGGCGGGGTGGGGAAATAGCGGCAGAGCCGTGCTGTTAATTCAAGCGTACCCGTATGGGCCAGTTGCTTTGCGGCAAAGCGTTCCTTTTCTCGCTGGGTCGTTTGGGCAGAGCGCAGGGTATAGAGCGCGTGCTCCTTCTTTAAACGGTCAAGCTTGGTGCTGTATTCTTGATCGGTATAACCAAAGGGGGCAAAAAAAAGCTCCAGCGTTTTGCGCACATTTTCCGCTTGTGCTCGCAGCTCATCAATTTGTGCTTGCAGTTGTTCCTCCTTTTTGCAAAGGGAGAGATAGAGCATTCGATCCTCTGCAAGATGGGAAAGTGCTGCGGAAGGATCCTCTGTAGTATACCCGAGAGCGGAAAGGCGCTCCTGCAAATGGCTTCTTTGCTTTAGATACTCGGTTTGAGGCTGCTGTTTTGCAATATTTAGGGAAAGTACCAGTGCTGTGACGGCACCCAAACCGCTAAGAAGTGCAAGAAACAGTGTACTTACTCCAAGGATCGTGTGAATGGCAAACGCACCTGCCGATAACACAGCGAAAAGCACGGTGAGTATCAATAATATAGGGAACAGCGCTTTACACGCCTTTGCTTTTTTTGCGTTTTGTGCTTTGTTGTGTTCGCAAAGAAGGGCTTCCTTTTCAAGATCCTTGTTGATCTTTTGAAGCAACTCCATTTCCTTGTCTGAGGGCAGATCTCCGTCAAACTTTTGATGAAGAACGGTATATTCCTCGCTTTTAGAGAAGTTGGCAGCATGCTGGAGCTTTCCTTCAAGGGTGTTCAGCAATAGGATGTTTTCGCCCGCTTCGGTGATCTTTTGTTGGCTAAGGGAGGAATACAGTGCGCCCATTTGTTGAATCTGCGCCTCTTCTTCAATGTCCTTTTGCGTGGCAGTTGCTTTATGGAGCTGTTCTTTTACGTAATGGAGCTGTTGTTCAAGGCTTGCCAGTTCTTGTTCGGTGGGAAAAAGCGTACCGTGTAAAGTGACAAACTTGTCTAACTCTTGTTTTGCAAGGGTGCACT
>JAFTMP010000130.1 GCA_017452335.1 Clostridia bacterium | reverse complement strand
GCTGTAGTTATCGTTGATGCGAAAATCGCTGTTCTCATCTCTTGGCGTACCGTCCTCATTTAAAAGAGAGGGACCGAAGGTGAGCACGTGCCACACTTTTCCTTCTTCCATGAGCGCTTCCGAATCCAAGGTATCCCCATCGAGGATCTCCATAGTGCCGTCCTTGTTGATGGCACAAACGTCAATGCCTGCCGTGGGCTTGTCGCGATAGACCTTTCCGCCCCGCACGTAAAGCCCCCAGCTGCGCTTGCGCATAAAGTCGGTGTTGACGATAAAGAGGGCATTGCCAATCTCTTTCATCACATCCTCGGGCGTGCCCTTGGAAATAGAGCCCTCCTCGTCAAAGAGCACACAACCGATGAGGTCCTTGATATCCTCCAAATAGATATCTGCCACATACGCCGTTACCTTATCGGGGCCAAAGCCGAAGGACACCTGGCGGATCAAAATTGCCTTGGAATCGGACACATAGCTTTGAAGCACCTTGGTGTCTCTTGAGGAAAGGTAGCTCTCCTCATAGTTTTTACAAGCCGTTACAGCAGAAAGCAGTGCTTCCTCGCTTTCGGGAATTTCACAAAATCCTATGTTTTCACCGTCCCCACTTTCACTGTACGAGGGCACCTCCACATTGAGCGGGGGCTTGGTGCCTGTGCTTGTTTCTTTGCTTTGACAGCAGGAGGCACCCATGAGCAATGCTACTGCCATAAGGCAGATGCAGATCCTTTTGAACATCGTTTTTCATTCCTTTATTTCATCAAGCATTTTCTGTCGCTCTGAAAAGTTTATACATAGTTATAGTATCACCAAAAGCTGTTTTTGTCAAGAGAGCAAGCAAGCTCACAAATAATTTAACATTTATATTTACGGCAACTTAAACACCTTACCCTCAATGCGTTGTTCTGTCTAAAGAACGCTCTGCTCGGCGCAGGAGAAAACCCGCCCGAAGTCGAAAACAAGGCTTGGGCGGGCATTAAAATCATATACAGCATGTACTACATTACTCGGTGTATACCACGTAATTTCTATTTTCATTCAAAACGTCCCAGTTAAAGAAGCTGTCCGCGTAATACAGCGTTTCACCACGGTATTCAAAAATAACCATATAGGTTTCCCCACTGTAATTGAGATAAGAACCGATGATATACGATTGACCGTTCACGTCCTGGGCATAGCCAAAAATCCAATCAAGCCGTTTGGTACCATCCCAAGTAGTTTGATCCTTGCGTGAAAAGATCTTGCTTGCGCTGTGCCCTGCCCTTCCGGGGGCGGCGGGCGTCAATTTTTTCTCTTCGCCATCTACCGTCAACAAGAACGCATCGCCTTCCCGTTGGTATGACACCGTATTTTCGGGAAAGCTATACGAGCTGTAATCAAAGCTGCGCGCCTTGCCTGTTTGGATATTATATTCTACCACCTGTTGCAGATCGTTCAGCACGATGCATCCATCATAAAAGTAGCCCATGCGTGCGCTGTACTTCTCTGTAGGATTTGAAAACTGCAGAGAAACCTCGTTGAAACGGTCGTACGCAAAGCGTCCCGTATATAAAACCTCCTGGTTGGTGCCATCTGTATCGACAGAAACGATATAGCGCATTTCATAGGGTCGATCATTTTCGTATCCGCAACTGTACATGGAATAGTATACTTTCCCAGCGATCACCGCGTATACTTCACCAAGCCTACCCAAGTTCTTTGGCACAAGCTCTTCGTTTTCAAAAAAGGAAAGCGCTTCTTTTCCGCAATGTAACGTATAGGTACACATAACCGCCGCGGGCTGCCGCGTATCTGACGGCAAATTTTCAAAAGCCTCATCCGAACCAAAGGCTTCGGTAAAACGTACTACACCGAAAAGTGCTGCCGCAAAGAAAACGACCAGCGACAAAACTAAGAGCGCGCCCATCCAAAACACTTTCTTTTGCTTGGAACGTAAGCGAAGGTAGGCATCTGCGATATGCTGTTCTGCTTTTTTCTGCGCCAAAGGAGCGTCAAACCGCTTTCCCGTCAGCAATTCATTGACCGATATCCCAAACTCTTCACTTAGTGCCAACAATGACGTGATGTCGGGATAACCCTTTCCCGTTTCCCAGCGGGAAACTGCCTTATCAGTCACATTCAGCTTTAGGGCAAGCTGTGCTTGCGTCAGCCCTCGTTCTTTGCGCAATTGCGCAATAAAGGCGCCTGTTTGCTTTGCGTCCATTTCATTTTTGTTCATCCCTGTTCTCTGCTCCTTTGATCATTGTTTTTCTTTATTATCGTCAAAGAACAAGAAAATGTCAACCTACGTATCGTAGACCTGCCCTAAAACGCTATAACCGGGCAAATATCAAGAATTCTCAGACACAATCAAGAAAGCAACAGATAACTGAAACTGCCGCTGCCATGCTGCAGGCAAATCAGTGAGCATGCATCATCCGAATAAGCCACTGAAATGTTGACGATGGTGTTGTTTTCATCAGAAAACAGCAGTTCTCCCTTATCGTTATAAAGGGCTTTCAAACGGGCATTGCTCAACTGCTCCGAGGTTTCCATCACCGCATATCCAAAGGCTCCGCATGCCTGAACACTCCTTGTTTGCGCTTGCTCTTCATCAATAAGGGTCTTCACGCCCTGCTTGGTCCACAGCGTGGCTTCGCCGTTTTCTTTTGTTACAAGCGCACCGCGATGAAGCAGTGTGGTAGAAGTGCCGTACTCACTGAAATCGGCAAGCTTGTTCAAATCCCAGTCATACAGCGTGTTGCTCCCTGACAGGACGCCCACACTGCTCCTGTTTGCAGCACTGCATTCTCCAAGAATGGTGCCCGTTTGGTCAAGCAGGTAGGAATGCCCCGCCGTGTTTTTAACAAGCCATCTGTTTTGCGCTACCAAGCTCATACTGCTTACCGTTCCCGGCACGTAGCCGTCGATGGCATCCTTAATTTTACCGTCATTATCAAGAGTGAACATGTATGCTCTTGCTTGATCGACTTGTTTATCCTTGATGGCATACGCCGTGAGAATGTTGGAAAGATCGTAGCTGATGCCGTTTTCTTCAAAATAGGACCGGGAGATTCTGTCATTTTTGCGCTGTACATCCTCCAAAAACCAAGAACAATCCAGTTTCTTGCACCCTCCCTTTTGGGCATCAAAGAGCAGTGTCACCAGCTTATACTTTTGATTGTTTGATAAATAGGTATACGATTGGGTGTAAGGATCACAAAGCACAGAATACTGGATCAACACATTGCCATTGTTGAGCACAAAACGGGAAATGTTTTTTGCATAGCCGGGCAACTGATACTGGTGCCGCAAGCTCAGATTGTCATTATAGATATACAGGGTGTTGGAGGAGTATCCGCAATAATACATTCCTGCCTTTTCCCAGCTTGAGGGCGTTCTCATCAAATCGGCGTTTTCGTGCAATACGTTCAATTCTCCGTTTTCCAAACGGTAAACGACGCCGCCAAAGATCACCAGATCGGCACAAAATACCGGTGCATTGCCGTTGTTTTCCCCCGATGCCACCGCTTTACCGTCTTGATCGTAAAGGGTATAGTGGCTTTTCGAAGCCAATGTTCCGCTTATATCGGTGCTTTTTGAAATATAAAAGCACGAAGACTGTGCATAGCTCTTTAAATGCACGCTATAGGTAAACTTCCCCTCGTCACTGTATCCGTTCTCCCCTTCCCACAGCAGTTTGCCTGTGGTCAGATTGTATACCTCATGACCGATCCGGCTCATTGTTGTCACTCTTTGAAAATAAGCCAAGCCTCCCGCGGCAGATTGAAACGTCCCGCTTATATCCATCAGATCTGCCTTGGTAAACAGGGGCGCTTCCTCCGGGGCAGAACCTGCTCTGACCAGCTTTGAAAACGCCAAATTTCCCGCACCGCAGGAGCTAAACAGGGCGGCAAACACCAACAACACCGCCAAAACGGATAGAATTCTTTTTTTCATGATTTTCACCCACTGCGGCGCAGTGCCGCATCCTTTCATGGTGGATTTTTCTAATTTATTGTAGCACAAAACAGGTTGATTGTCAATGTTTTCCTCTTAAGACAGGCGCAGGTAAAAGCTCTCGTACGGATCGGTAGGTTTCTTTCTTTCGGTACGGACACTCACAAGAACATAGTCTTCGCAGGCATAGATCTCATAAAACTCTACTTTTTTCTCTATCGAAAAAAGTTCTGCACCCAAATCATTATAGATCACCGATCGTTTTTCACCGGAAATCATCAAGAGCCTGTTGTCGCACGTCTTTACATCTATTTCCTCGTTTTTCTCATTCAGAGCCGTAAGATTGGTGCCGTCAAACCAAAACGCTTGTTCCTCTTCCCCACGCAAAAGCCAGCCGGTGTTTAAAGACTCTTGGACGCTAAGCCCTTTCTCATCAAGATCCAACAAAAGAGTTCCCTTCCAATCGTAGATCTTGCCACTTGCTTCTTGATATCCGATATCGGTAATGGAATAATTCCAATCCGCTAACTTTTTGCCCTGCTCATTCACTACGATCTTCTCGTCCTGAACTATCACCAACCAGCGATTGGCTGCAACCTTACGGACATACTCAACGTTTTCCAAAAGAGGCGTAGTGATCTTTTTAGTGATTTTGCCTTCGTTTGAAACGATGGCAAAAAAGGATGGCAGTGTCCCCTCCTCGGGAATATCACCAATCGGTGTAAGCTGTGCAACATTTTCTATTGCGGGATTGATATCGTTTTCTTGCAAATACATATATTGACCGTTATCATAACCATCGCGTTGAAAAAGTGAATCTAAGAAATAGGGGAAGTCCAGCTCCTTGACCTGCTTTCGGTCGGCATTCAACAGGACTGTATGAAGAGTATAGTGCTTGATACAATCGGGACCTTCTGAAAAATCGGTATAGTCCTTCTCCTGCTCTTTGCAAGGAAGGGTATACTGCACAAGAAGATTTCCGTTATTGAGCATTTGCACATGCTCCACATTTCCCTCCTGCGGAACGGTAAAGGAAACGATGGGTTTTAGATCCAGGTCACAAACACTGATCTCTTTATTACGATCATAAATACAATAGCGGTCATTTGCAAAAAACAGCTTGTCAAAAGACAATGAAAAGGTATGCTCGCTGTCTTCCTTGACAAGAACGGGACCGTTTTCGCCGATACGCCAAATATCCCCGTCAAACCAGATCAAATTATAGCAAAAGACGGGCTCACCCTCATCGGCATGGGCAAACTCCTTGCCGTTTTCATCATAAAGGGTAATTCGGGTATATGTGATCGTTGTCCCCGGATTTTTGGGGTCCCTTGTGCTGTGTTCCTCTTTTACCCAAAACCAAGCACAGCAAGATGATCCCTCCCGGCTTATTTCGAAATTTTTTCGATACTCAACGCCCTCTTCTTCGTATACGACAGAAAGAAAATCGCCAACCGTCTTGCCCGTTTTCGTATTATAAACCATCGAGCGCGTATCATCACCGTTTTTTTCGTATTTAACTAACAGGGTGTCATTTTCAAGCGAACGCTGACCGGAAACGCCCGACAGCTTTTCCGCTTTGGTCAAGGCTTTGGCGGGCTGTGATTGAACCACAAACTTTCCCAAGGGGATGGTCTTTCCCGAAGAGGAGTCACTTAAAAACAGCGCTAAGCACCCACCGCCAAGCAACAGACAAACTGCCAGCACCACTGCCGCGATCAGCACATTTTCTTTTTTCATCACTACACCCGCTTTCCAAAGTTTTCCTATATAGATATTGTAGCACAGCGGCGTTTTTTTGTCAACACACCTTCTTTTTTAAACCAACGGTTGATAAAAACCTTTCATTTTTCTATTGACAGCGGTGCAAAGCCGTGGTATACTGTGGGTGCGGTGAGCAAAGACTCACGCAAATATAAAGCCAAAGGAGGCGACTGTGATGATGAACGCTTATATTATTGATCGGATGTCGTACGTGTCGCCTGCCGTAAACCGTTAAGCAGGCTATATCTTGTTGATGCACATCCGAAGCGGGTGTGTTTTTTGTTTTTCGGG
>JAFTMP010000129.1 GCA_017452335.1 Clostridia bacterium | reverse complement strand
CGGTGCATCCTGCCAGCGTTTCGATCACCTCAACAAAGGGGTGCAGCTCCTTTACCTGCGCGATCACCTTTTCCACGATCTCTGCGGGCACGTGGGAGTGGGTCACAAAGATGCGGTTATACTGCAGATCGGTGCGTCCCTCCAAGCGTCCTGCCACGTAGTCATGGATGGATTTTTCTGCTTTTCCTCTGTATTTCTTGCCCACCTTCATGGAGCCGTCCACTACTTCAATTTCGGGACGAAGCTGCAAAAGGTTTGCCCCCAGCGCAACCACACCGGAGCATCTGCCGCCCTTTTTTAAATAATCAAGGGTCTGGAGCACGAAGCTTACGTCTAAGCGCTCCTTCATTTCATTGATCTGCTCAACGATCTGCTCGGCGCTCAGCCCTTCAGCGATCAGCTCTGCGGCGGCAATTGCCAAATGACCGGAGCCGGAGGAAAGGTTTTTACTGTCGATAGGGTAGACACCCTGCAATTCCTTTGCGGCAAGGCAGGCGTTCTGATAGCAGGAAGAGAATCCGCTTGAAATGTTGATATGGATCACGGCATAGCCTTGATCGGTATACTTTTTGAAAAATTCTTCGTATTCGCCGATAGAAACAGCGGAGGTCTTGGGCAGGATCCCCTCTTTTGCAACAAATTCAAAAACTTGGGTGGCATCAATGTCCACGCCGTCACGATGGAAGCTGTCGCCCAGCGATACGCCCAAGGGCATGACGTCAATTCCGTATTTTTCATAAAGCTCTGCTGTTAAGTCACAAGTGGAGTCACAGGTAATTTTAATCTTTTCCATTATGTATATCCCTTTCTATTTTTGCTTTCATTGGAATATTCAATGGCAGATCCGAAAACTGCCTTGTGGTGTAAACCTACACCTTTTAAAATTATAACACAAGAATATGAACTTAAAATGAACAAATGAAAATTAGGTCGAAAATGTATGCGCCGTTTTTGAGCAGGTTGACTTTTTATGGCGTTTGGTGTATAATCCTTCTATAAGCGAGTTGAAAATACGGAGAATGCAGATGAAAAAACTGTATGTGTTTGATCTTGACAATACCCTTTGCGCTCTGGGCGCACCGATCATGGAAGAAACGGTGCAGGCACTGCGCGCACTGGAGCACGGCGGCAATCTGATCGCCGTCTGCTCGGGTAAGCCCACCTACTATCTTTGCGGGCTTATGCGTCAGGTGGGACTGGCTGCCCCGATTTTGGTGGGAGAAAACGGAGGGGTGATCCAGTTTGGCGTGGACCTTCCGCCGCAAAAATTCTATATTGTTACCGAGAAAAAGGAAACCCTTTCTTTTTTTCGAAAAACGAGAGAGCTTCTTGAAGAGAAGTACGGCGATGCCGTGTGGTTTCAGCCAAACGAAGCCATGCTTACGGTCTTTCCCAAGGACCTTTCGCTCTTTGAAGCATTGGAAAAGGATCTTGCTCCGGCAAGAGCGCTGGGATGTAAGATCTATCGCTTTTGCGATTGCTTTGATGTGGTGCCCGACGATGTGGACAAGGGCAGGGGACTTTCCTTTTTGGCAGAGCATCTTGGGATGAGTGCCCATGATGTGGTTGCTGTGGGGGATGGAGAAAATGACTACCCCATGTTTGCTTTTGCAGGCACATCGGTGGGTATCGGGTTAAAGGACAAAAAGCGCGCGCAGATCAATGTAGAGACTATTGACGAGGCATTGGCGCGCTTACTTGAAGGGATGTGAAGGAATGAAGAACGTTCCCTATATTTTACTGTTGATCCTGCTCTCCCCCCTTCTGCTGCTAGGTCTGCTGTGCGTGCTCATCTGCCTGCCCTTTCAGATCCTTTTTTATAAAAGATCGCCTTGGTATGCAGAGCGTAAAGAAAAGTATCATTTTCGTGCCGAACAATCGCTTTACTATAAGCTATACAACATGGCAAAGAAAAATGAATGGCCCTTAGAGTATAGGGAAGAGCAGGACTATCGCTGTTTTGTTTGCGAACGCTACGTCCTCTTCCCGCTTCTTTACCATGTGGAGGATCTGTTTTATGATGAAAAAACAGGTTTTTGGATGGTGCTTGAGTATGAGGAAGAGGATCAGAAGCAAAAGGACGCACTGCCTCTGGAAGATTATTTGGCGCCCGTGAGGGACGAGCTTTCAAAAACGCTTGAAGATCGAAAGTTGATCATTGTTCTGGATGAGTCGTCGCTTGGTGATCACATCGGCAAGGCAGAGGATTTTTTTCTTGTGTATGCAGATAAGAAGGACCTAACGCAGCAGCTAACGCTTTTGTTGACTGTTGAATTTGTTGACTGTTGAAGAACAAGAATAAAAATAAAAAAGGGCGAAGTCAACCCATTACTGCGGATTGACTTTGCCCTAATTGTTTTTTGCGGGATAGCTGAAGAGCTTTGTTTTTTCTAGGAGAAGCACGGCGGGGACGATGAACAAAAGCTGCAGGGCAATGCCGGGCAGAGCCGTGAGCAGAGCGCCGGATAGGAAGGCTGAAAGAGGGAAGGCGGTGCCCTCAAGACCTGCCATGAAAAAGCGAAGCAGTCCCCAAACCAGCCGTCCGCCGATCATGGAAAGGATCTGCGAAAGATAGAGCGCCCAAACCTTTTTGGGAAGGATTTTTCGAAGCAGTCCTGCAAGAAGCCCGTATGCGGCAAGCTCCCCCGCCATGGCAAGGGCAGTGGGAAAAAGGGGCGGCATACCCAGCGTCAGAGAGCGTAAAAGGGGGGCGCAAGCACCTACCAACGCGCCATGCCAGGGACCGCAGAGAAAGGCGCAGAGAAAAACGGGAAGGTGCATTAAACAAAGCATATTCCCAAGCTCCCTGTTTTGCCCCGTTAAGAAGGGAAGAAGCAGGGCGAGGGATAAAAAAACGGCACTGAAAGCCAAGCGGTAAAGCTGAGGGCGTCGGTTGTTCATGTGAGCTTGCGCACCTGCGTGCATCCTTTCTATAAAGTGGGGGGAAAATCTTTGTTCAGTGTAGCACAAAACAGGAGAATTGTCAAGATTTTCACCAATACTTTTCGAAGAAGCGAGGAGACGTAAAAATGAATTTTTTTTGAAATTTGAAGAAACTTTTTTTGTAAAAGTACTTGACAAACAGGAAAAATAGCGGTATACTACCTCTATCGTTTTTAAAGCGTAGATGGGAACAAAACTCCATTTTATCCTTTGCAGAGAACTGTCGGACGGTGCAAGACAGAAGGAGCGTGGAGTATACTCCTCCCGGAGCTGCCCGCTGAAAGCAAGTTGAGTAGGTGCGGACGGGATCCTCCCGATACAGGGGTACGGTGTTGATCGACATCGGCAGAGTGGACGTTTTTTAAGAGCGTCAAAGAAGAGTGGTACCGCGGAGAACATATACCTTCGTCTCTTTTATCAAAATACGGGTCTTCGTGTTTTGGGGAAAGAGGCTTTTTTATTGCGTAAGCAAAAAGCCAGGATCATATTTCCCGACCGATTCCCCTAAATCTTATGTGAAGAAAGGATTTTTGGAAAGTGAAAGGCTACGAGAAGTATCAAAAACAGTTTTTTGAAGCACCGGGTGCGACCGGTGAGTGGATGAAAAAATCGGTGATCGAAAAGGCACCCATTTGGTGCAGCGTGGACCTGCGTGACGGCAACCAGGCGCTCATCGTTCCCATGAGTCTTGAGGAAAAGCTGGAGTTTTTCACTCTGCTTGTGAAATTAGGCTTTAAGGAGATCGAGATCGGTTTCCCTGCCGCATCGGACACCGAATATGAATTTTGCCGCACGCTCATCGAGCGGAACATGATCCCCGAGGACGTGACCGTGCAGGTGCTGACCCAGTCCAGAGAACATATTATCAAGAAGACCTTCGAAGCGCTG
>JAFTMP010000128.1 GCA_017452335.1 Clostridia bacterium | reverse complement strand
ATATTTTAGCACAAAGTTTTGAATGCTGCGTTACGGCTCCGGATTTCATATCCCTTTTGTGCCTTGTAGCGTAGCGGAAAGGAATGGTCATATTTATGATGAAAAAGAGTATTTTAAGGATC
The DNA here is from genome assembly GCA_017452335.1 of Clostridia bacterium. Classification (GTDB taxonomy): domain Bacteria; phylum Bacillota; class Clostridia; order Oscillospirales; family CAG-272; genus UBA11512. The sequence goes on along the minus strand of JAFTMP010000128.1, from coordinate 4,219 downwards.
TTGGCACTGGCTTTAACCCTTTGCATGCTCGCACTGTCCCTTCTTGCCTGCGATCAGTTTTATTTGACCGATCCGCCGGCAGAGTTGCCCTCTTCTCCCGCAGAGGAAACGGAGCAGGCAGGAGAAACGCAGTTAAAGCCCATGCCGCCGGAGGTGGAGCCGTCGGAAAAACAGCAAGCGTCCGATGAACAAAATGAGGACCCCTTGCAGTGGGTGGATATCTCCAAGGTGGAAGAAAGGGTGAAGCCCCGTATCGAGGAGCGCTTTGACGGCCAGGTGATCCGCTTTGCGGTGTGCAACGATTATAGAGGACTGGGCAGCCGTTCCATTGACCTTGGAAAGGACGATGACCCCACGAACACGGTGAACGTGCAGATAGCCAAACGCAACGCGCAGGTGGAAAAAGAGCTGGGCGTGAAGATCGAGCTTGAAAAGGCGGTTTCCACTCAGGTCATGGTGCCTGAAATGACGCCTATTCTTGCTTCCAACCTGTATGTTTACGACGTGCTGGGACTCAACCAGTATTTTGATCTGGGGCTGTGCTTAGGTGACACCGTGGGCAAGTTTTACAATTTGAACTCAATGCCCGAGGGCTACACCAATTATTTAAACCTTGACGCGCCCTACTGGAACAAGATGCTTTCCAAAGAGACGGGCATGAAGGCGTATGATGTCTCTTTCTATATGACTGGAGATTTGAGCTTATCCTACATGGGCGGGCTGTACGTTTCCTTTGTCAACGCCGATCTGTGGGCAAAATACGCCGATGAAATTGCAAAGCTTGAAAGCGCGGGCGGGTATAGCGACCCTTACGAGATCGTGAAAAAGGGCTACTGGACCATGGACTTACTCATTGACCTTGCCGATTTGGTGTATTTGGATAAGGGCAACACCAAGGGGGAAGTGGACTATGAAGATCAAGTGGGGCTGATGACTTATAATGAAACGCTGAACAATACGATGGCAGACGTGCTGGTGGCAGGCGCTCATGTTCAGCTTGGCGGTTATGACGAAGAGGGATACCCCACCGTTGCCATCAACACCAAGGAAAACAAGGCGTTTATGGAAAAGCTCTATACTCTGCTTTGCAAGACCAAAGCGGCGACCATTCCTTGGCTTGAGGGTACGAACGCTACCGATCCCGAGGATTCCCTTTATATCATGAACCTTTTCAAAAAAGGCAACACGCTGGTCACCCTCAACACCCTGCAGTGTGCCCAAACCCATCTTGCCGATATGGAAGGGGACTATCTGATCCTGCCCCCGCCCATGCTTACAAGCGGGCAGTATGACCCCGAAAGCCTTTCCCTTGGCTACAGCAGCCAAGTAGCAGGGGATCTGTTCAACCATTATGCCATCTGCAAAGCCATTAAGGATCAAAAGATCCCCGCTGTGACGGCAACGCTGGAGCTCATGGCGTATTATTCGGCGCTGTGGGTCACCCCCGCGTACGTCAAGACGGTGTTAAGAGACAATTACAGCGATCCGAACGCCCTTTTGATGCTGGGGCTGACAAGAGCGGGCATCTATACCGATTTTATGTTCGTATGGTCCAATGAACTGGACAATATCAACTGGAAATTCCGCAACAATTATGCAAGAGAGGATCGAATCTCTGCCAATTTGAAAAGCTGGCACCGCAGTGTGCAGGGAAAGCTTAATAAGCTGCTGCCCTCTATTTATGAAAGCTCCGGTTACATTGAATAACTGCCGCGCAGGGAAAACGCAATAAACTGCTTGGCGAAGGCTTTTAAAAGGCGACTCTGCCCCTAAAAAACGAAAGGAACTGACGATGCGCAAGAAGTATTTAACCCATTTCAAAAGGCTCGGCGCGCTTACCGCTCTTTTTTGCCTGGCGCTCTCACTGCTTGCGTCCTGTAAAACGCCCCCGCTGTTGGAGCCCCAAGACCCTTCGGTGAAAACGCCCTCAAAAGAGGTGCAAAGCAGTGAGAGCTCCTTTCCCGACGATGATCGCTTCCCAAAGCCGCAAATTGGGGAGACCTTTGACGGGGTAGTGATCCGCTTTGCGGTGTGCGATGAAGGGGAAAACAGCCGCTCCATTGACCTTGGTGCGCAGGACGATGCCGCAAATGCGGTCAATGTGCAAGTGAAACGGCGCAACGAGCAGGTGGAAAAAGAATTGGATGTGAAGATCGAGCTTTCAAGAGTGGTGGAAGCGCAGAAGATGATCAGCGAGCTGTCCCCCATCCTCGCCTCCAATATTTATACCTACGATGTGCTGGGGCTTTATCAGTATTATGATCTGGGGCTGTGTATTGGCGCAGGCCTTGGTCAATTCTACAATTTGAAAAGCATGCCCGAGGGCTATACCAACTATTTAAATCTTGATGCCGCCTACTGGGATACAACCTGTGCCGATGCTACCTATAAAGACGCGACCCTCTTTGCCACAGGCGATCTTTCCCTTTCCTACAGCGGTACCATGTACGTTTCCTTTGTCAACGCCGATCTGTGGGCAAAATATGCCGATGAAATTGCAAAGCTTGAAAGCGCGGGCGGCTATAGTGACCCTTACGAGATCGTGAAAAAGGGCTACTGGACCATGGATCTGCTTATGGATCTTGCCGATTTAGCCTATGAAGATATCGGTGCGGTCAAGGGAAAAGTGGATGAAGGCGATCAAGCGGGGCTGTTGACCTATAACGAGAGCATTTACAACGTGATGACGGACGTGCTGGTTGCAGGCGCGGGACTTCACTACAGCATAGCTGATCCCGATGGCATCCCCGAGGTGGCGGTGAACACTCCCGAAAACGTGGCGTTTTATAAAAAGCTTTATACCTTGCTTTGCGAAACGCACACGTTAAGCATTCCATTTCGTGAAGAGGATCTCCATATTATGGAGCGCTTCGGGCAGGGAAACGCCCTTGTGACGCTCTATACTCTTGACGGCGCCCGCTATTTAGCCGATACGGAGGGGGACTATCTGATCCTGCCCCCGCCCATGCTGACAAGCGGGCAGTATGACCCCGACAGTCCATCCCTTGGCTACCGCTCTCAAAACGGCGAAGCGCTGTGTCAGTTTGCCATTTGCAAAGCGATCGGAAAGGAAAAGCTCCCCGCCGTGACGGCAACGCTGGAGCTCATGGCATATTATTCGGCGCGTTGGCTCACCCCCGCCTATTTAAAGGACGCGCTGGGCGCGCGCTATGGCGATCCTTGCGCGCAGGAGATGATCGCGCTGACAAGAGCGGGACTGTATACCGATTTTGTGTTCGCGTGGTCCGGGCAACTGGACGACATGACTCGGAAATTCCGTACCGAGTATACCAAAGGCGGCACGCAAGCCTCTACCAATCTGAGAGGTTGGCACCGCACCGTGATAGACAAGCGCAACAGACTGCTACCCTCTTTGTATGAAGCTGTTTATCCTGCATAAAGATTGTGCCGTGCACTTGTGGTTATAAAAGGTGCACGGCACATCATATTTATGGAGTATTTACACATTTTTGGGGCAGACACCCTTGATTTGTTTGTGCAAATATGATATGATAAAGGTACAAAAAGGAAACATTTGTGTTTTGACTGTGGAAAGGGGTACGTTATGAAAAAATCAATGTTATTAAGAGCCGCGGCGCTGGTGCTGATCTTGTGCCTTGGCGCACCGATGCTTCTTTCCTGCCGCAATTTAAAGCTGTTTGCACCGCAGGAAGAGCCGTCTGAAGGTGAAAGTGAAAGCGAAAGTGTGCACACCTCGCAAGAGCAGAGCAGCCCCACCGAGGAAGAGTTGCTCCCGCAGGTGTCCTTTAACGGCGAACAGGTGAAATTCAACGTGATGGGACCGGGACTTAATTCACGCTCTATTGATTTAGGAGCGGATGATGATCTCGGACTTGCCGTAAATGTGCAGGTGAAACGGCGCAATGAATTTATTGAAGAAAAGCTGAACGTGGACATTGTGCTGGACCGTGTTCGAAACTTTGATCAGATGATCGGCGGGTTTTACACCAGTCTTGCCTCGGGGACTTATTTTGCCGACGTGGTAGGGCTTTACCAGAGTTTTGACCTGGGTTATGCACTGGGAGAAGGTACGGGATGCTTTTACAATTTGAACAATATGCCCGAGGGGTATACCAATTATTTAAATCTTGATGCGCTCTACTGGGACAGCACCCTTTATGAAGAGCTTTCCTACAAGGGCACGGCGTACTTTTTCACGGGGGATTTAAACCAATCCTATGTGAGCACCCTGTTTGTT
>JAFTMP010000127.1 GCA_017452335.1 Clostridia bacterium | reverse complement strand
ATGAAGCGCCCAGTCCTGAGCAAATGCATATCGACCGATCTGCAGTACGTTATCGGGAATATGAACGCTTTGAAGCGCCGTGCATTCGGCAAAGGCATACTGTTGAATTTCAACCAGCGATTCGGGAAGAGTGATGCGGTTAATACCTGCAAGATAAAATCCGTACTCGCCAATAACGGTAAGCGCTTCAGGCAGGACCACCGTCCCAAGACGTGAAGTCCCTGCAAATGCCCAAGGCGTGATGGTTCGAACAGTCTGCTCCAGCGTGTATACATCCACCGCTCTGCCTGCAGGGAAGGAATGGATCACCCTATTGTCAAGCGTATAAACCACACCGTCAAGGTCGTGATAAACGGTATTGCCCTCTTCAATTTCAATGGAAGTCAATTGAGAACAGCAAGCAAACACGCCGTAACCAAGCGTCTTCACGCTTGCGGGAACACATACGGCCACCAATCCACTTCCCATAAAGGCTTGTCCGCCGATTATTTCCAGCTTCCCGGGAAGCTCGATCGTTTTTAAACGAAGACAAGAGCTAAAGGTACCGGAACCGATCATCCGCAATTCGCTGTCTTCACCAAATGAAACCGAAACCAAGGGGGTATTGGAAAACGCCCCACTATCAAGCACGGTAACAGAGGGCGGAATATCAATTTCACGAATACGACAGTTAAAGAACGCGCCTTCACCAATTGTTTTAAGGACGCTGTCCTCTTCAAAGAGCACCTTTGTCAGTCTGCAAAATGCAAATGCGTTGCCGCCGATGCTTTGAATTCCCTTAGGGATAAGGATCTCGGTCAATGCAGTACAGTAATCAAAGGTAGAGTTGTTAATCTCCGTGAGCCCCTTGCCAAGAGTCACCGAAGAAAGCGAATAGTTTTCGGCAAACGCGCCACCGCCAATCTCTGTCACGCCATCGGGAATGGCGATACTCTTCAATGACGAGCTCACAAACGCCGAAGAACCGATCGTTTCCACGTTTTCAGCTCGATCGTATAAATCTTTGCACAAGCAAATGCAAAGGTCTCGATCACGCGGGTGGAATCGGGCAGCGTATAGGTCGTTGCGTGAGCGGAAGGATATGCGATCAATGAACTGCCCTCTATATTGAATAATACCCCGTCATTGGACGCAAAGACAGCATTGCCCTTCTGCACGTTGATGGTATGCAGTGCTCTCGTACCGTAAAAGGCGGTGGCATTCACCATAGTCAGTTCTGCGGGAAGCTCGATCCGTTCAAGACGTCCGCAAGCTTCGAAGGCAAAATCGCCAATGGTCTGCAGCTTGCTGTCTGCTAAAAAGGCAACGGAAGAAAGACGAACATTGTTCAAAAACGCCTTTTCGCCAATGGTCTTGACTCCCGCCGGAATACGAATGCTCACAAGATTGGAGCAACCGCTAAAGGCGGCTCTGCCAATCCTCGTCAGCCCCCGGGGAAGGTCTACTTCGCGCAGACGACTTTGACCTGAAAAGGCAAAATCGCCGATAGAAGAAACCACTCTGCCCTCGATTTTCTCGGGAATGGTAATATATCTGCGATGACCGGTATAGGAGCGGATCTCCACCGTACCGTCATCAAGAACAACGTACGTATAAGGGATACCGTCATCCTCATTTGCCCACTTGGCATAGAGCGTGAGATCCCCTTCAAAAGCGTCGGCGTAATACTCAACAGCCTGCGTAAAGGTATCGTCGTAATACCAGCCGTCAAAAATGGCGTACAACCGCTCGGGTGCGGGAAGCTCTTGCAGAGTATGTCCCCGAATAAACAGCGCTTTTTCATTCTCCAGCTCGTCTGTAAGCATATCGAAGGTCACGGTTCCCCGCTCTTCCAACAACAGGGCAGAAAGATCCGGTGCGCCAAAGCCGTATTCCCAGTCGTTTCCAAGCTCGCCCAGATCATAGCAAGAGGCATACAAAAGCTGCGTCACCTCTTCAAACGTGGTATAACGGTCACTCTGAGCGTACAGCGCCAACGCGCCTGAAATAAGCGGCGCAGAAAAGGATGTGCCTCTCATTGTTCCGTAAGAGCCACCCGCAAGAGTCGTATAGGTGCTTCCAGGAGCAACAAGATCGGAGTTTTCGCCATAGTTGGAATAGCCTGCCAGCGTCCACTCCTCTCCAAGAGCCCCCACGCCGATAACATGCTCATCGGCAGCGGGATAACAAAGCGAGGCAGTTGCGTCATTGCCTGCCGACGCCACGCAGATCACATCACTGTCATAGGCAAGCTGTGCCGCCTCGGCAAAATAATTGTTGATGTACACACCAAAGGACATATTCACGATCTGCACATCCCGCTCGATCGCATAATACAGTCCAAAGACCAGATCGGAGGTACGCTTAAAAGCACCCATCGCGTCGCACTCCGCCTTGATGGTGAGGATGGTCACATTGGGCGCAACACCCACCACGCTACCGCTGTTCATATTGGCGGCAAGTACACCGGTAACGGCAGTACCATGCCCCTGCTCATCCTCAACAAGCGACCAATCATAAGATCCATCCTCCGTGAGCCAATCCTTAACGATCTTATCCTGTGTTGCATTGTAGGAATACTCGCTGATCCGCCCCGCAAACTCGGGATGGTCGGTATCAATACCCGTATCAATCACTGCAACGGTCACACCGCTTCCGGTATAGCTGTTCCATACCGTGCTCATATTCAGATAGTCAAGATAGGTCTGCCTGCTGTAATCGGTATCACTGACCGTATACTGAGGACGAACAGGCAGTCGCCTGCCGGGCTCATCCTCCGCTTGAACAATATCGCTGATACGTGCACGATAGTCTGCAGAGAGCTCCTCAATGTACGCGCGGTTTTCGCGGTCGGCATACACATCTCTGATGGTTACGCCCTCAGGAAGCGTCAGTCTTGCATATTTGCCGTCCGACGTGATCCGTAGCTCTGCGCCGAATCGCGCCGCCAGCTCCTTTGCCCGCGCCTTGGAGGTTTCCTGTAAAACGATGCTCTGCTCGTCATACTCGTCGCGATCGCGCTCCAATTGCGCCAACGCCTCGTTTTACAGTTCATCCAATTACTGCTCACGTACGTAATGATACACCGCAGCAAGGGACAAGCACAGCCCCAGCACAATCACAAGCACAAGCACCGCTGTTATCTTGCGAATTCTGATTTTTTTCATTTTGTCTTCTCCTTTGGGGATCGTTAGGCTTGTAAGCTTCCACGCCTCTTCGCATGGTCACCAAATATCCTACAAATAATTATGTACCTTTCATGTTTTATTGTCAATACACACTTTCAAAATCGCTTATTTAAAGAAGAAAGCGGTACACCCCTTCCAAAATAAGGATTGACGAAAAGGGGAGAATCTGCTATACTGTTCTTACCATGTAACGAAGCATTTTGGGAGGGCATCATGCGTTATTTGATCATTGATATCGGTTCCAATACCGTAAAATACGATCTGTTTGAGGTGCACCAAGAAACGGTACGCACGCTGGGGATCAAATCCCGTGCCGTGCGCATCATCAACTATATTGTAGACGGATGCTTGACGCCCGAAGGATATGAGCGCTTATGCGAAACCCTTTTGGAATACAAGGAAGATGCCAAAAGTGCCGAAGCCGCGCTGTTTTGCTTTGCCACGGCAAGCTTCAGACGCCTTAGCGACCCTGCAAGCACCATCGTGGAAATAAAAAAGCGCACCGACATCGAAGTGCGTCTGCTCAGCGGCGAAGAGGAGGGGGCTTACAGCTTCAAGGGCATGCTGGCAACCCTTCATCCCCTGCCCCCGCAGGGCTTTATGATCGACATGGGTGGCGGCAGTACCGAATTGAATCTTTTTGAAAAGGAGCAAACGCTCTTCCTGTATTCCTGCCCCTTTGGTGCGCTGTCCACCAAAAACGCCGCAGGGGTGGATGACCGCATGAGCGCATCCCAGTGTATAGATGCCAAAAATTATGTAAAGACCCTTCTTCCCCCCGAGATTTCCTCTTTCGGTGCAGGAGGAAAGCGTGCCGTCATGGTAGGGGGCACGGGAAAGGCGTGCAAAACGATGGCAAGGGAGTTGCTTGGGATCAAAGAAGCAAACAAGCTGACAAGAGCGCAGTTTTCATCTCTGCTTCGTCTGGTCTGTGATCCCTCGCAAGAGGTTTTTGAAAAAATGAAGCTGCTTGTTCCCCAACGATATCAGTTAATGGGCGCGGGCATTGCCGCCTTTGATGCCATTTTTGACGCTTCGGGCTGTGAAGAGATCTTCATCTGCTCGGGCGGAATTCGAGACGGATATCTTTATGAACTATTAAAGCAAGAACAGTGAGGATGCCATGAAGGAAGAAAAGAAGACCGTATCCGATACCACGGAAACGGTATTTGAAGGAATGATCAGCGTGCGCGCCCTGCTGGACGCACAAAAAGGGGCGCACAACGACCGCAAAATCCATGCTCTGCTTTATTTAGAAGAGCGCAAAAAAAGCCACATCAAGGAATATGCCTATTTAAACCACCGCGCAGAGGAGTACGGCTTTCCGCTGATCCTTTGTGCAAGAGAAGAGATCGAGAAAAAGGCTCTTGGCAACAGCCACGGCGGGGTGTTGGCGCTCTGCAGTGAGCGCACGATCAAATCACTTAGCGCGCAGGATATTGACCCCCACGGCTTTTACGTGATGATGGAGGGCATTGAAGACCCCTACAATTTCGGCTATGCTTTACGTTCCCTTTACGCCGCAGGCGTAAACGGCGTGATCCTCACGTCGGGCGTACGTCAAGGGGCTGACGGCATCATTGCCCGCTCCTCTGCGGGAGCCAGCGAGCGTATGCCCTTATTTTTGTCCGACCCGCAAAACGCAGTGACACTTTTTCAAGCGCAGGGCTACAAGATCGTTTCGGCAGACCTGCCAAACTCTATTCCGGTGTACGATGCCGATTTAACAAAGCCCCTTCTTTTGGTGGTGGGCGGAGAAAAAAGAGGGATCACCCGCGGCGTGCTTGACGCAAGCGATGCCATTGTGCGCTTGGACTACGGCAGAGCGTTCGATGCCGCCCTATCCGCCGCCTCTGCCGCCTCTATTTTGGCATTCGAAGTATTTCGGCAAAACAGAGGATAAAGGTACATTACGGGGCGCTGCCCCGTGCCCCAAGACACATCGCGGGGGCGCCGCCCTCTCCACGGACACATTACGGGGCGCTGCCCCATGCCCCAAAGCACGTCGCGGGGCGCTGCCCCGCACCCCGCTAAAAAACTTTTTCGTGAAAAATTTTTTTAGCATTTCAAAAAGCTTTTGATGCGCGCAAAACCTTCGTTTTGCGCGGGAAAGGATAGACAGATATTCACCATCGGAATCTTTGCCGATCTCGGTCTATAAAAACCACAAATCCATGCAAAAAACGCCGCTGAAAGCAATACTTTCAGCGGCGTTTTTATGT
>JAFTMP010000012.1 GCA_017452335.1 Clostridia bacterium | reverse complement strand
CTCCCAAGCGTATTTGAATGATGCCATTGCTCTTGAAGTGGTTTCGCAAAAGGAACAGAAAAACAACTATAAAGGACTCCTTTTCCCCAGCGCCTTGATCGAGCTGTACTGCGATATTGACTACGAAAAGTCCTGCTCCTTTGCGGTCAATGCCGAGAAGCTGGACTACGCGGGAGCATCACACCGTCCCCTTTACGTCATCAAAAGTCTTTCGGAGTTGGAGCTCTTCAAGGAACAGCTTTCCCATCTGGTGGGTCCCCACTCCTATGAATCCCCCGGAACACACTACTTTCAAGACGTCTGCGACGCCGCAACCGAAGAGTTTTTCATGGAAAACGATCTGATTTTGATCTATCCCATCCCCGATAGCAGCTCCATTGACTACGAGGCCATCGGCGCCTTTGTAAACGGGGACACACTACTGCTCACCATGTCGGCGGTCAACAATCCCGACTGTACTACAGAGGATGTAGCTTCACGCTTCATTGCGCTGTCTTTACCGAAAAGCGCAACGGAAGGATGTCTTGAATTTGACGCCATCTACCGCTACTACACGCTTTCCGACTAAGTATACTTCCCTTCTAAAGCACCGCAATACACATTGCGGTGCTTTAGTCTTTTAAAAAAACTATTTGGGGCTTTGCCCCAACCCCCATTTAGGGAACTTTTTGAGAAAAGTTCCCTAAAAACCCTCAAAAACTTTTGAAGAATGGGTGATTTGCAACCCGATTTTCTTTTTGAAAAGTTTTATAGACACGCTCGAGCACCGCAATGCACATTGCGGTGCGTTTCGTTTTGAACACGTGCATGCACTATACCGAAAAACACCTTGACAGAACGGTGAAAACATGGTAGAATATTTTATTATACGACTAAAACGGTCCCTGCCAATGCATGCAAGGCACACCGATCCTTCCCCAAATACACAGGGGGATTCTTTTATTTTAATTTCTTCCGAAAGGACTTGATACAATGAACATTAAACTGTTAAATCTGCTTGACCGCAACGCGCGCTACACCAACGAAGAGCTTGCCGTCATGACCGGGCTTACCACCGAGGAAGTGGAACGGGAGCTGCGGGAAATGGAGGATGCTCGACTGATCTGCGGATACAAGGCAGTTGTGGACTGGGAAAAGGTAGACAACACCTTAGTTTCCGCCATTATTGAATTAAAGGTCACCCCCAAGGCAGGTCACGGCTTTGAAGAGGTTGCCAAGAGAGTGATGCAGTTTCCCCAGGTGGAGAGCGTGTATCTCATGTCGGGCGGATATGATCTTTCTGTAGTGGTCAAGGGCAAATCCTTCCAAGAGGTGGCGCTCTTTGTGGCAAAGGAGCTTTCTACCATTGACTCGGTGCTGTCCACCGCCACCCACTTTGTGCTTCGCCGCTACAAGGAGCAGGACGTGGAGCTCATCGGCGCATCGGGAGATGACCGAGAGACCTTTCTTCTGTAAGGAGCAGCGCAGATGGACTACAGTAAATTCTTAAACCCCGAGGTGTGCGCCATTCCCCCCTCGGGCATTCGAAAGTTTTTTGACATTGCAAACACCATGCAGGGCGTCATTTCCCTGGGTGTGGGCGAACCCGATTTCACCACCCCCTGGAAGATCCGCCAGGCAGGCATTGCATCTTTAGAGGACGGACACACCCGCTATACCGCAAACAAGGGGCTTGCACAGCTACGCGCTGAAATTGCGGTGTACTTAAAGAGAAAATACGATCTTTGCTACGATGCAAAGGATGAGATCTTAGTGACCATCGGCGGCAGTGAAGCCATTGACGCCGCTATCCGCGCCCTGGTCTGCCCCGGGGAGGAGGTTTTGATTCCTCAGCCCAGTTACGTATGCTACGAGCCCATGACCAGACTTGCAGGCGGGGTGCCTGTGATCATTGAGACAAAAGCGGAAAATGAATTTAAGGTCACTCCCGAAGAGCTGCTTGCCGCTATTACCGACAAAACAAAGCTGCTCATCCTTCCCTACCCCTGCAACCCTACGGGCGGTGTGATGGAGCGAGAGGATCTTGAAAAGATCGCGAAAGTACTCAAGGAAAAGGAGATCTTCGTGCTCTCCGACGAGATCTACTCTGAACTAACCTACACGGGCAAGCATTGCTCTATTGCCTGCATCGAGGGCATGAAGGAGCAGTGTGTGGTAGTCAACGGCTTTTCCAAAGCCTTTTCCATGACAGGCTGGCGATTGGGGTACGCCTGCGGTCCCGCACCCATCCTTGAGCAGATCACAAAAATTCATCAGTATGCCATCATGTGCGCCCCCACCACCGCGCAGTACGCCGCCATTGAGGCGCTGAAAAACTGCGACGCTGAGGTGGAGCAGATGAAGGAAGAATACGATATGCGCAGACGCTTGATGGTTTCGGGCTTTAACCGTCTGGGACTAACTTGCCGTGAGCCCAAGGGCGCCTTTTACACCTTTCCCTGCATCAAGAGCACCGGCATGAGCAGTGAGGAATTTTGCGAAAGACTGCTCCTTTCACAAAAGGTAGCGCTGGTTCCCGGAACTGCCTTTGGCAAGAGCGGCGAAGGATTTGTAAGAGCCTCCTACTGCTATTCCATTGAACACATTGCGAGAGCACTTGCAAGAATCGAAACCTTCCTCAAAAGCGAGGGAATTCTCTAACACATCATAAAAGCAGACGGGTTTAGAAAATTCGTCTGCTTTTTTCTTATTTTTTTGCAAATGTTTTTCTTCTTTTTTTCATAAAGATATTGAAAAACGCATAAAAATCGTGTATAATGAATCTGTATGAAAATAATGTCCAATATACGGATACAAGAAAGGATCAACAATTATGAAAGTCGGCAACATTGAAGTAAGTGTAAAAAAAGCACCTGTGCTTGAACCCGAATTCGTTCCGATGGGTCTTTATATGGACGCATTCGAAAAGAATGCAACCGAGCCCTTCGCCATCGCTGTTTACAGAGAAAACGGCAACGTGAGCGTTTACGACACCAAGATCTACGGTACGGAAGAATATTTTGCAGACGACTGCAACTATGCCGAAAGAGTTCTGAAGTTTATGCTGTGGGCAGCAGGCGGCTACAAGGTGGCTGTTTGCGGTAACGCAAAGGTTTACGCAGCACTGGCTGACCTTTATAAGAGAGGCGGCAGACAGAACTTTGACGTGAAGACCATGTCTGATGTTTACGAAAATGAGTTTGAGATCGTAAATATTTCTTATGAAGAAAAGCCCGAGCCCAAATCCTCCCCCAAGTCTGTAGGCGGCTATGTGGACGGTTGCCGTATCGGCTTTGATGCAGGCGGATCGGATATGAAGGTTTCCGCTGTGGTAGACGGCGAAGTAATCTATTCCGAGGAGATCGTTTGGCTGCCTAAGGTCAACACCGATCCCGATTATCACCTGACCAACATCGTTGCAGCAATGAAGAAGGCTGCTGAAAAGATGGAAAGAGTTGATGCCATCGGTATCTCCTCCGCAGGTATTTACGTAAACAACCGCACAATGCTTGCTTCCCTCTTCCTTGCAGTTTCTCCCGAGGATTTCGAAGCAAAGATCAAGGATATCTATAAGAACGCTTGCGCACAGGTTGGCGAGACCATTCCCTACGAAGTAGCAAACGACGGTGACGTTTCCGCACTGGCAGGCGCTATGGATCTGAAGGACAACCGCGTAATGGGTCTGGCTATGGGTACCTCCGAGGCAGTTGGTTACGTTGACGCTTCCGGCAACATCACCGGTATGCTCAACGAGCTGGCATTCGCACCCATCGACGTAAACCCCGATGCACCTTTAAACTCCTGGTCCGGTGATAAGGGCGTTGGCTCCGATTATCTGTCTCAGGATGCAGTTATTCGTCTTGCTCCCAGAGCAAACATCACTCTTGACGAAGAGCTGACTCCTGCACAGAAGCTGAAGGTTGCACAGAAGTTGGCAAACGAAGGCGATGCTGCTGCTCTGCAGATCTTTGAATCCATCGGTGCATACCTGGCTCATGCTATCGGTACTTATGCACACTTCTATGATATCGCACATCTGTTGCTCCTTGGCAGAGTGTCCTCCGGTAAGGGCGGCGATCTGCTGGTTGAGACCTGCGTGAACACCTTGAAGGAAGAGTATCCTCAACTGAATGTAAACGTAGAGCTTCCCGACGAAATGGCAAGAAGAGTTGGTCAGAGTATTGCTGCCGCTTCTCTTGTAAAGCTGGGCTGATTTAATGTACTATGAAGGGTTGTCGTATTAAAAGCCTTACGGCAACCCTTTTTGGATTTTTCGAGTTTTGATACATTTCAATCATTCTAAATGGTAGAAAGGCGGTTTATCATGAAAGTAATGACCTTCAATATCCAACACGGAAAAAACTTCATTTCGGGAAAGATTGAGCTTGAAAAGGTGGCAAACGCCATCAAAAAAGCCGGGGCTGATATCGTGTGCCTCAACGAGGTCTACGGAAAGGGTCCTCACCCTTCCTTTACCGCACAGGCAAAGACTCTTGGCGAACTGCTCGGTTATGAGTGGTATTTCGCACCCGCTATCAAAATTACAGGTGCCGGTCCTTACGGAAATGCACTGCTTTCAAAATATCCCATCCGCTCCTGCGAAACTGTTCCTGTCCCCACCGTTCCCCGCAACCATCCCGGATACTTTGAGGACCGCTGTGCCTTTCATGCGGTGATCGACGTCAACGGACGGTATGTTACCGTGATCGGCAGTCACTTCGGCTTGCAGATTGAAGAACAAGAACAGTGTGTCAACACCGTTTGTCAGCTCATTGATGCCTCTGACTATCCCGTGGTGCTCATGGGCGATTTCAACGTGACCCCCGAGGATCCTGTGTTGCTTCCCATACGGGAAAGACTGAAGGACAGCGCAGAATTGCCCGAAGCAAATTTGGCAACCTTTCCTTCCGATGCACCCAAAACCAAAATTGACTATGTGCTCCTGTCAAAGGATCTGATCATGGAAAGTGCAAGCATCCCCACGGAGGTCGTTTCCGACCATTTGCCCATTGTGGTACAGATCCGTTTTTGATCACCAACAAACAAGAAAGGATGCCTTTGTGAAGGCATGATTCAAGGATGAAAAGAAAAATTGCATTACTGCTTGCAACGGTTACCATCATACTCTGCTTTTGCACCATGCCGATCTTTGCCAATCAAACCGGCGTTGCCTATTGCGTTATGTGGTCCTTTGGTACACCCGGGGAGTATTATCTCAGCGATCGGTACTATAAAGTGGGTGAGATTCCCACCGTCCCCGATATCACACCCACCAAGACCGATGATGAGCGGCTGTTTCATTTCATAGGCTGGGACAGAGACCCCGAGCCCATCAAACAAGACACCGTTTATTATGCAATGTATCAAGTATACGAAAAGAAATACGCCATGAATCACGATACGCAGGTCACTATTTCTGACGTTACACATCTTTTGTCGTATCTTTCTGACCACAATTCTGTTGATATTCTTACCGATCCGGATATTAGCGGCGACGGTTTTGCGGGCATCAGAGATGTTACGCTCCTGCTAAACTACCTTTCAGAGGGAACGCCTTCTGTAGTTTCGGGCAAAACATTGCTTAAAGAAGAAAAAGAGAAAAACAACTAAAGGTATATATAACAACAGCACGCAGAAACCTCTGACGGTATCTGCGTGCTGTTATTAGAATTCAAATTACTTTTTAATGCGGATCATATTGGCAAGTGCGGGGGCGAACTCCTTGATGGACATGCCGGAGGTATTGATCATCAGATCATAATGCTCGGCATCCAGCCACTTTTGCCCCGTGAAGAACTTATAATAATCGGATCGTTCATTGTCAATATCGTCAATATAGCGGGCAAGCTGCTTATCGGTGAGCGCCTTTTCATCCGAGGGTGCCTTCGCACGGCAACGCTCCATTCTGGAGGGCATATCCGCATACACAAAAATGCGGAAGGGCTTTAAGTCTCTCAAAATATAGTCGGCACAGCGTCCGATAATCACGCAGTCACTTTTCGCGGCAAGCTCCTTGATGATGTTGTGCTGTTCAGTATAGATCTGGGTGTTAAAATCCAAGGGCTGTGGGGTATGCGCTAAAAAGGTTCTGCCAATGGTGATGGGATAGTAAACAATGGGCTTTCTTTCCACAATGCTGTTCACATACTCCTCTGCCAAGCCACTGCGGCCTGCGATCTGAGTGATGATCTCATTGTCGTAATAGGCGATGCCCAGCTCTGCCGCCAAGCGCTTTCCAAGCTCCCTGCCGCCACTGCCGAACTGTCGGTTGATGGTGATGATCTTGCTCATGTTTCTCTCCTCCTTCGTGCAAATACTGTCTTAAACAATATCTCTTACAAGATAATTATACCATTTTTCTCCTTCCCTGTCAAGAAAAATCTTTTTTGTGAATTGCAATGGAAGCAATTTTGAAAAATACAAAAAATCACAACTTTTTTTCAAAAAAGGCTTGCATTTTCTCTGCAAATATGCTATACTGTTTGAGCGCTCGGGAAAACCCGAGAGCTATAGGATACAGGGGTGTAGCTCAGTTGGTAGAGCAGCGGTCTCCAAAACCGCGTGTCCAGAGTTCGAGTCTTTGCTCCCCTGCCAAAGAAAAATCCGCGTTCGTAAGAATGCGGATTTTTCTTTGTATTATTCATTTTTCATTATTCATCATTCATTATTCATTTGCCGCACACGCGGATTTTTAATGAAGAATGAATAATGAAGTCGCTTCGCTAATGAATAATGAATAATTGAGGTTGCTTTTCGCCCGTCGGTCGAAAAGCATTTTTGTTTTATATTGCAAAATTCGTTCATCTATGATATACTGATCACGAAAAGGAGGTTATGGCGATGAAAGAAAATTTATTGATTGATAAATCCATTGCATTTGCATCCCGCATTATAAAACTCCACCAATATCTTATTAAAACTAAAAAAGAAACGATTATTTCAAAGCAGATTGTCCGTAGTGGAACAAGCATTGGTGCGAATATCAATGAAGCTAATTACGGTCAAAGCAAAGCGGATTTCGTATCAAAGATGCACATAGCGTTAAAGGAAACCGCCGAAACAGAGTACTGGCTCAAACTCCTTACGATGTCCGAGTACATAACCGAAGATATGGGCAAGTCGCTTTTGAATGATTGTTTGGAGATAAAAAGAATATTGATTGCATCTATCAATACGGCAAAATCAACAAATCCTTAGTAAAAGCAATATGAAAAGAATAATTGCTATACAACATCCACAATCAGAGCAACATGTCAACCGAATGATTGGCTCCTGGTGGGATTGGGATCTAACTGAATTAGGTATTAAGCAAGCACACAACATTGCAAAGAAACTT
>JAFTMP010000126.1 GCA_017452335.1 Clostridia bacterium | reverse complement strand
CGGATACACCGTGCCTCCGCCAAAGGAATAACCGCCCAAATCATCGCAGAGCATCAGATTGCTGCGCGCAGTGCTTCCTACGTTGAGAATGCTGATAACATAGGTGACCGTTTGCCCAACTGTATAGCTGTCGCGAAGTGCCGTTTTCGTTACTGTCAAGGTTTCAATCAACTCTCCTGTGGTAATATTGGAATTGACTAAAAGACCGTTATAAGTCAACTGCGCTTGGTTTGTAAAAATCGCCAAATTCATACCTCCTTGATTTTTCTCATACTGAAGCGGCGGTTGCCGCCTCCCTACAGAATATGTCAAAGAGAGGAAAAGTGCTCCTGCATTTTAGCAGAAAGACGGAAGCATTCTCAATACTTTTCCGAAACGATCACACGCACCTGAGAAAGCGTACTACTGTTTGCTTGATGAGAAAAAGCCAGCTCTAACGTTCTGGTGACAGTAGCAGAAACACCATCAGACCGCATTACCGTATACCGTTCCGTGTAGATCAATTGCAAAGGATAAAGAAAAGCGGTCTGCTCTTCATTTACCGAAAGATTCCTCAAAAGAAGCTCTTCACCGGAAGAAGAGGAAAGGACCATTGTGTCTTTTGCCCCCTGCCTAATGAACGACTGCACTGCAGCATACTCCCCTTCAAAAGCGGCAACTGCAGAGGAAAGACTACTGCCCACTGCCAGCTCAAAAGGTAAATTCAATCCATCTAAGTTCTCAACATAAGTGAGATAGCTGACGATCTGTGAAGGATCACCTGCTACATACTCTTGACCGTAAGAGAAAGAACTACAACTTGCAGAACAGCCGCTGGTAGAACCGTAGTCAAATTTTGCACACGGCGCAATCTGAGATAAGCTTTTACCGTTAATAGAAAAGCTCTCCAGCAAAGACAAATAGTCCTTCTGTGTCAGTTCTTCCTTAAATCCATTTTCATCAAACCAAGCACAAAGAGTTGTATCCCCTTTATTCGGTGCTTGATTTTCTGCGCAAGCACCAAAATTCATCAAACAAAGAACACCCGCGAGCATAAAAACAAGCATTTGCTTTAAGTTTATATTCATTTCTTAATTTCCTCACCAAATTATTTCTGTGTATTGCAAAACACTTATTATAGTACCACACCAAAAGAAAAAAAGCAACCTCTTTCTTGAACAAAGCATCCGGCAGTTAGGCATTTTCAACAAAAAACACCTTGGATATTTGTGCATTTCGACCGTTTATTTTTACTTGATTTTATCCACAAAAAGTGATATAATGAATAGGTTGTTATTGAAACAAGCTACATGGAAAACAGGAGGAGGTAAATTATGAGGCTCGGATTTGATAATGAAAGATATCTTTCTCTGCAATCGGACTGTATCAGAAAACGAATCGATCAGTTTGGCGGCAAACTGTATTTGGAATTAGGCGGAAAGCTTTTTGACGATTATCATGCGTCAAGAGTGCTTCCCGGATTTGAACCGGACAGCAAGATCCGTATGTTTTCTCAACTGAAAGAGGAGCTTGAAATCATCATCTCCATCAATGCAGGAGATATTGAAAAAAATAAAAAAAGAGGAGATCTGGGCATCACCTACGACGACGATGTATTAAGACTCACAGATGCTTTCCGTTCCCTTGGCTTTTTGGTGGGCAGTGTGTGCATTACGCAATACAACGGTCAGCGCGGTGCCGATGCCTTCATGAAACGTCTGAATAGCCTTGGCATCAAGTGCTATCTGCACTACACCATTGAAGGCTATCCTTACAATGTAAAGAAGATCGTCAGCGAAGAGGGGTATGGCAGAAACGAGTACATTGAAACCTCTCGCCCCCTTGTTCTTGTTACGGCACCGGGTCCCGGAAGCGGAAAAATGGCAACCTGCCTTTCCCAGCTTTATCACGAGTACAAACGGGGACGCAAGGCTGGATATGCGAAGTTTGAGACTTTCCCTATTTGGAATCTGCCCTTAAAGCATCCTGTGAATATTGCATACGAGGCGGCAACCGCCGATCTTGACGATATGAATATGATCGACCCCTTCCATTTGGAGGCATACGGCAAGACTGCGGTGAACTACAACAGAGATGTGGAAGTGTTCCCCGTTCTGAAAGCCATGATGGAAAGAATTCTCGGTCACTCTCCTTACCAGTCTCCCACCGATATGGGCGTAAACATGGTAGGCTTTTGTATTTTTGACGATGAAGCCGTTTGCCATGCCTCAAAGCTTGAGGTCTTGCGCCGTTACTATCAAGCACAGGTGGCGATCCGTCAGGGAGAAGCCGCTGAAACGCAAAGAGATAAGATTGAACTGCTGATGCAAAAAGCAGAAATTTCAAGCGAGCTCTGCCCTGCTATCAAAGCCGCTCTGCAAAAGGCAGATGAAACGGATGCCCCTGCCGGAGCAATGGTCCTGCCCACGCACGCAGTGGTAACGGGAAAAACCAGCTCACTGCTCGGTCCCTCTGCAGCACTGCTCTTGAATGCGCTAAAAGCTCTTGCTGGTATTGATGAAGAGGTGAAGCTGATCAGCCCCCAAACGCTTGAGCCGATCTGCAAATTGAAGACTGAAAATTTACAGAACAGAAACCCAAGGCTTCATTCCGATGAAGTACTGATCGCACTTTCCATCAGCTCTGTCACCGACCCCAATGCCGCTAAGGCACTGGAGCAACTGAAAAAGCTGCACGGATGCGATGCCCATTTCTCGGTGATCCTCTCTTCTGTTGATGAAAAAACCTACAAAAAGCTGGGCATCAACGTAACATGTGAACCCAAATATCAGATCAGAAAGCTTTATCACGGATAATTGATACCATAATGAACCAAGCGGCTTCCTCAATTCAAGGAAGCCGTTTTTTCATTTCTTCTCGGCTTTCAGTACGCATCTGTAGGCATGAGGCGGATAACCGAATTTCCTTTTAAAAAGCTTGATGAAATAATAGGGATTTTCATAACCGCATTGATCGGCAATGGTCGATATCTTTTCATTTGTTGTCTCAAGAAGCAGCGCGGCATGGGAAAGACGGATGTCGTTGATATACGCGCTGGGTGTGCAACCAAACTCATCTGCAAATACTCTGTAGAAGGTCGCCTTGGAGCAATTGATTTGAAAAGCCAGATCATCAGGGGAAATATGACTTGAAAAATGGTTAAGAATATATTTTTTGATTTTTTCCTTTTCGGGGCGTTCTCTCGTTTTTGCTTTGCCGACCAGCAACAGCTCGCAGACAAGAGCAGTTAAAATAGCGCCGTTTTCTTTGGATGCATCTAACAGTGTCTCAATCAGCTCGCCCATCCGCTGCGCAGTCCTTCCTGTAAGATGTACGGGGAAAGAAAACAGATCGTCAATGCGAAAACCGTTCGCGTATAGTCCCATAAAGATCCAGCGAGCCCCCATTTTTCCCGATACAGGATCATTATGATGGATAATTCTCTGGATCGCACCCGCAGGTGCAATAAACAGAGAGCCAGCAGGGACAACATAGCTCTGACCGCCGTCAAGGGAAAGATCATACCATCCTTCAGTCGCTTGCACGATCGAAAGACAGGACAGGCTTTTCACATGTGTCAGTCCCTCACAGCTACAATACATCGAAGAAGTGCTCCAATTTTTGATTTCCAAACTCTCAATCCTCATCTCTATCCTCCTTTGAGACTATAGTACAACTTTTTCATATCATTGTCAATTGTCTTTTTAAAAATTTGATGTATACTTTGAGTAGACAGTGTACTTTAAGTAAACTGTCTACTCAAAGCAGAAAGGATGCACTCACTTGATGACTGCTACGGTGATAAATATGATTACCTTTTCAGGCGCTTTTCCCCGTCCAATCAGACTAAAGGAAGAAACCAGACTCTTTGCTTACGAATCCTTACATGGAAAGTACGGCGATGAAGCAAAAAATACACTCTCCGTCTCCCTTGACCACATTCCGAGCCTGGATAAACAATCTCCGTCAAAGCAATGTGCCCTTGCAATGCTTGAGGTCGCCAAGCGCGCGCCCTTACGCATCTGCCCCCACGAGTCGGTCAGCGGTGCGGCAACGCTGGGCGGTGCGTTCCTATCGGGCGGCCTTGCAAACTATAACGGAAAAAATCTTCTTCCGGGCACCGATCATCTGACTCTCGGCTTTATTGACGCAGTCAATCTTGGTATAAACGCTTATGAGAAAAAAATACAACAACGAAAAGCAAATCCGAACTTAACCGCCCATCAAATCGAGGTGCTTGATACACTGCAATCGTCCATTGATGCCTTACACATTTATCACCAACGGTATATGGACGAGCTGTCCCTCAAAAAACCCGAAAACGCAGAAAATCTGAAAAATGTTCCCTTTTTGCCGCCAACATCCTTTAAAAAAGCAGTACAAAGCCTTTGGTTTCTCTTTTCCTTTGCAAGGCTTCTTGGAAATTGGCCGGGAATTGGCAGGATCGACGTGCTTTTGGGTCCGTATCTGAAGGAGGACTTAAAAAAGGGCATCATCACCCTTGAGGAAGCACGGGAGTTTCTTGCGGGCTTTTTCATCAAGGGGTGTGAATGGATCGAAAGCGATCCCACAAGAGGTTCGGGTGATGCACAGACCTACCAAAATATCGTTTTGGGCGGTCTGCACTGTGAAAACGGAATACTGAAAGAAGTCTCAAACGAAGTGACCTATTTGATCTTGGAAATTATCGAAGAATTGCCCATCGGGGACTTTCCCATCACCGTGCGGATGCGCAAGGACAGTCCTGAGCGTTTAAAAGAATTAACGGCGCGCGCGATCCGTTGCGGAGGCGGAACGGTGGCGGTCTATAACGAGGAGTTGATCTTTGACAGTATGGTGCGCTTCGGGTATCCCGAAAAGGAGATCGTTGACTTTGCAAACGACGGCTGTTGGGAGGTGCAGATTCCCGGAAAGACCTGTTTTTCCTACTATCCCTTTGACGGTCTGCGCATCCTTTTAAACGATACGCTAAGGCTTCACACCGGTGCCCCCGCCCACTTTGACGACTATGACTCGCTATACGACTGTTTCCTTCGGAATTTGGAAAATACCGTTTTGCGTATCAAGCAATCCACCCTTGACAGATCTATCACAAAGGACGAGGAAGGCAACGAGGACTTTATAAACAGTGCCCCCTGCGCCTTTGTTTCCCTGCTTACCGATGACTGCATTGAAAAAGCGCGGTATTACCACGAAGGCGGTGCCCGCTATACCATTCTCTCCCCACACATCGGCGGTGTACCAGACATAGGTAATAGCCTTTACGCCATTGACAAGCTGGTGTTTAAAGACAAGCTGATGGGATTTGATGATTTGATGAGGGCGCTTAAAAACAATTGGGCAAACGAAGAATACATCCGTCAATACGCACTCAATAAATACACTTATTTTGGAAATGACAATGATGAAGCAGATGCGTACGTGACCCGCCTTCTTGACGACTACGGTAAAATGCTTGCTCCAAACGGCAAAGATCAGCTGATCCTTTTCCCTGCGGGGGCGAGTACCTTCGGTCGGCAGATCAATTGGGCGCCCTACCGCGTTGCGGTACCCTTCGGAAAAAAAGCAGGAGAGATCCTTTCGGGCAACCTGTCACCCACCCCTAACACCGATGTGGAGGGGGCAAGCGCTGTGATCCGCTCCTACTGCAAAAGCGATCTTGCAGCACTCACTACAGGTTGTGCGCTGGATCTGAAGCTCGATCCGGGAGCCATAGAGCATTCCAAGGGAATAGAGGTGCTTTGCGCCCTTATTGACGGATTTGTAGAGCTTGGGGGCTATTTTATGCAGGTCGATGTGGTTTCCGCAGAGACACTGAGAGACGCTCAAGCACATCCGGAAAACTATAAAAACCTCTCTGTACGGGTCTCGGGATGGAATGCCCGCTTTGTCAGCCTTGACGAGCAATGGCAAAGAATGATCATTGAGCGCACCGAGCAGAGAAAATAGAAAGGAGCGCGATATGAATGTACTGCGTATTCAACGCTTCTGCACTTCTGACGGTCCGGGGAT
>JAFTMP010000125.1 GCA_017452335.1 Clostridia bacterium | reverse complement strand
TGGTACGTGCAGTTTGTAGGCGGCGGACGGTATATGATCCAAAGTGTTCTTCGTCCGGGCTATTATTTGACTGTGAGCTCCTCCGGCGTGGCTTTGGAGTTTTTGAGCGATTATGCAAGTGCTCCTGGTAAAGCACTGTTTTCCTTGACCTACAATACAGCGGGAGAACTGATGATTAAGAGCGATGCCGGGTACTATCCGGGAGAAAGCAACAGCTCTTCAAGTGCACTCAGCTCCTTTGCTTCAACAGCAAACAATCAGACCAAGTGGAGAGTTTGTTTGAGAGAGAAGTATGCTGAATTTTCAAGCACTCTCACAAATTCAGTCATTTGGGTCAAACCGCAAGGCAACGCTTCCATCCCCTATGAAACGGCGCTTTCTGCAAGAACGTGGTGCACTGCATTGGATTTTACCGTAACAAACGGAAATACTGCGATAGCAAGTGCATCCTACAATACCGTGACAGGGGCTACGCAAAGCGGAATCACCACCGTAACAGTTAAGCACATTCCTTCAGGAAAGAGCTTTACTGCAACAGTCAACTGTGGTTTTTTTGAAAACGGGCTGTATTTCATTCAAAATAAAGAGACAAACTATTTACTACAGCCGGACGATAACGATGCCAATCATATGGAACAACATTCGTTTTCTCCCGCTGATCAACGTTGGACGCTAACCCTTCTTTCCGACGGATATTACAAAATCATTTCCAAGGACGGATTGGCACTAAGTGTTCAGGAAAATTACGTTACTACTGCAGACAAAAAGCTCGTCCAAGAAGCATTTGATTCTTCCGAAAGCCGTCATAAATGGAAGATCACCCAAACTACTTCGGGTGGATATAAAGTGCAAGCGGCTTCTGCAATCGAGAATAATTCGAATTTGGTGATGGCTGTGGGAGAAGGTATAACGCCCGGCACCAACGTAGAACAACGAGTATATGCCCAAAACGACATTTACAAAGACGAGTGGCTGATTTTTGATGTCAATATCGATAAACAGATCAACACGCCGCTCATTAAACAAAACGACGACTGGTGTTGGGCTACATCTGCTCAAATGTTGGCACGAACTGATTTTCCAACAACGTCTGACCCGGCTGTTTTGAGACAAGAGCGCAATGCGGCTGTGTACCATGTTTTCGGTGATGATAGTGCTACTGCTGATACTTACGATTGGGCGACAGATCCCCAAAATCTTTTGGAGCAAGGCGGTTTGCCCAATCATACTGCCGAAGCAGCCGCACATTATGCCGGGATGATAGATGGAGTAATCACTTACGAGGCTCATTTGGCTCCATACAGCGAAGAAATATTGATTCGATTTCTCAATGACGGGCATCCTGTTCTCCGCATGTGGGCAGTAGCCGCCGGAAGCTATACTGCTCCGCAAACTGTTTTTGAAGCTTTCAATTTAATAGAAAACATCAATGTCAATTGGGAACAATGCGGCGGTCATGCAACGATCATCTCAGGGATGGAATGGGATGCTACACAAAACTGTATGCTTTACACCGTACTTGATCCTCATGGCTTTCAAGTTAAACTAACTTATAGTGATTTAGTCTTTCAAACCATTCCTATTTCCGGTAACACTTATTCAGAGCTAAGACTATGGACGGGTACTGTTGTTATAAAAACCGAATACTCTCCTCGCACTGTCATCGACTCGCCTCTTGGGGAATATTCGTCCTAAATGACAATTTCTTTATTTTTACATCCCAATAAACAAGGAGGTACTATTATGAAGCAAATCATTTCCCGCGCAATTTGCATTCTTGCAATTCTTATTCTTCCGCTTTCCTTTGGTGCCTGTGAATACAAAGAGCCCTCCGATCCGGAGCGTCATCTTTCCTACAGAAGCGACTTTTGCGAGGAAACACGGCAAGCTTACGATGAAAGAGCAAAAAAAATCATTGAAGAGGATGCCGAGGAGGTAAAGGATGCTCTGCACTCCCTTCTTTCTCTTGAAGGAACGATGTCTGTTGATTCTTCGGTCTACTTCGTACGGCGCACCCTTCATACGCAGAGAACGAAAAAGGCACTTGGGGAAGGGGCAAACTGCCCTGTGGTTTTAAACGATCACGCCCTTCTGCTCATTCCTGTATTTGAAACCGACCCCGAGGGCGCCACCCGCATCGTGGGACAAATCACCCCCGAAGGGGGTGCCGAACCCCTGTCCAAGGAAGAACTTGCTGAAAATGCCTACGGATTCATTTATCAGTGTGCAGATTCGGCTCAAAGGATGGAAGAGCTTTGTCAAAACGAGCAGTTGGGTGAGTTTAAAAACGCCACCATCCTTGCCTTTGACTGTTACGGCAGGCAGCTTGACACCATTCTTTTGGAAACCGATGACGGATGGTATATTTTTGATCCTCTGCACGTAAAGGAGCAGTTGGAACCGGGTGCATACAATCCTCCCACGGCAAAATATGACGACGAGACCCGCATTTACGACTGCGCTGCATTTTTAGAGGTCTATTTCGACCATCTTCAAAGAACATCTGATGCCAAGGTCAATCTGATCAAAGATCTGTTTTCCTGACGCCGCAAAAACCTTGACCGCAAAAAACGCAAAAAACAATCGGATCCCCCGCCAAAATCGACTACAGTCGGCTAAAATTGGCTAAAGTCGGCTTTAGCCTGCTAAAAAAGGAGATACATCATGAAAAAACTGCTTTCCGTTACCATTTTGTGCGCACTGCTCCTCTGCTTCTTTGTTGGATGTGATGCAACCCTCTTTCTTAGTTTGGGGTGGGGCGACAAATCTACAGAAGAAGGAACGGGCATGTTTTCCTCCGATCTGAGCGACGAGGAGCGCGCTGTGTGCGAAACACTTATCAAAGAACAATCACCCAAGGCGGATCTGTCCCCCTTTGCCGAGCTTGGATATAGTGATGCACAGATTGAAACCTCGGTCTATTACTTGAGAAGGACGCTAAACGTGAGCGTTTTGAAAAAACTGCGCAAAAAAGGCGATTTAGACGATAACTTCTCTCTGAGTGCCGACTTTCTGATCGTCCTTCCCGTTTTTGCCGAAAAAGATGGAAAACGGACGGTTGCAGGCGCAGTCCATCTGCCCCTCGACAGCAAAAAGGATGAGCCCATCACGATAAGTGATGAGTATACCCGCCTGTCCCTTGCCTTTATTACCGATGCCCTTTTCTCCCCCGAAGCGGCATCCGTTTACTGCGAAGAGCACGACTTGGGTACTCCCAAATCCTTGTCCTTTCTGTCGGCAGACTCGATGCACACAAGAACCACCTCCTTTTTGGCGATTGTGATCGAAACCGACAAGGGCAACTTCGTTTGCGATCCCGCGCTGGTGATGGAAAGACTCCTTGAAGGAGAAAACAAGCTTCCCGAATTCGGAACGGAGGTGCGGATCTTTGAGGGAGAAGACTTCCTTGATGCTTATTTCGACCTACGGGAAAGCCGTGCCGACTTCTGACTAAATGAATGAGGGTGTCTCAACCAACCGTTGAGACACCTTTTTTTTTGAAAAGTAAAAAATGCTTGACAACCAAAGAAAGTTGTGTTATAATACATTTAACATTTAGGTTAAATGTTAAAGGAGGGATGCGTTTGGCACTGCAACAGACCATGCGGGCACTTGCCGACCCGATCAGGCGGGAAATTTTGAATCTGTTAAAAAACGGACGTTGCTCGGCAGGGGAGATCGTGGAGCATTTTCCCGTCACAGGTGCGTCGATTTCGCGGCATTTGTCGGTGTTAAAGGAAGCGGATCTGATCCGCGATACCCGAGAGGGAAAATTTATTTATTATGAGCTCAACACCTCGGTTTTAGAGGATGTGATGCTGTTTATTGCGCAGTTAAAGGGGGAAGAACATCATGATGAGGAACAATAAATGGAAGCTGATCGCTTCATCCATTGCCATTTTGGCGCCCGTGATTTTCGGGCTTGTATTTTGGAATCGCTTGCCCGAGAGTATGAATGTGCATTGGGGAATGAACGGAGAAGCAGATGGCAGTGCCTCCAAAGCCTTTGCAGTGTTTTTTATCCCCTGCATGCTGTTGGCGGTGCACTGGTTTTGTATTTTTTTCACGGCAAAGGACCCCAAAAACAAGGGACAGAATAAAAAGGTATTCTCGATGGTGCTTTGGATTACGCCGATGATCTCTGCTTTTTCAAGCGGACTAATTTACAGCATGGCACTGGGCGTTGATTTGCGCATGGAATCGCTGATGCTGGTTATGATGGGTAGTATGTTCGTGCTTATCGGCAATTATCTGCCCAAATGCAGACAAAACCACACCATCGGCATTAAGATCAAGTGGACGCTGGAGGATGAAGAAAACTGGAATGCCACCCACCGTATGGCAGGATGGGTGTGGGTCATCGGCGGGCTGTTGCTTTGCTTCTGCATATTCTTGCCTGCACTGATCTTGCCTTGGGTGCTGATCGTTTTAATGGCTGTGCTTGCCTTGATCCCCACGCTGTATTCCTACAGATTTTATAAAAAACAGCGCAAAGCAGGCAAAACGCCCACGGCAAGCACGGAGGAAAGCGAAGAATACACGAAAAAAATGCGCGTGCCTTCCATCGCGGTGCTGATTTTCGTTGTCCTCATGCTGATCGGCAGTGCCGTCATTTGCTTTACGGGCAATATTGAAATGATCAAAGGTGAGGACGCCCTCACGGTGAAAGCCTCCTATTATGAGGATCTGACGGTGCGTTATGAGGATATTGATGCCCTTGAATATCGGGAAAATTTTGAATTCGGAAGCCGTGCATACGGCTTTGGCACACCAAGACTTTCAATGGGCACCTTTGAAAACAAGGAGCTTGGAAAGTATACCCTGTACGCCTATACCGACTGCAAAAGCTGTGTGCTGTTGAAAATTGATGAAAAGGTGTTGGTGCTGGGATGCGAGAGCGCGCAGGACAGTAGGGCGCTTTATGAAGCACTGCTTGAGCTGACAGAGACGGCGCAGGACAGTAAATAAAGGAGGAAGCAGATGTACGCAATTAAAACCGAAAAGCTGACCAAGTTTTACGGAAAAACAAGAGGAATCAAAGAGGTGGACTTGGCGGTGAGGGAAGGCGATTTCTTCGGCTTCATTGGACCCAATGGCGCGGGAAAGTCCACCACCATCCGTATCCTGCTGGGGTTGATTACACCCACGAGCGGAAGTGCGCAGATCTTTGGCAAGGATATTCAAAAAAATAAAACCCAGCTGCTTGGGCAGATTGGGTATCTGCCCTCGGAAACGGCGTTTTACAGCGGCATGAAGGTAAAGGAGCTGCTGGCATTTGCCGCCAAAATGAGAGGTTTGGACTGCAGAGAAGAGGCAAAAGTGCTTTGTGAGCGCTTAGAGCTAAACCCCGAGCGTACCA
>JAFTMP010000124.1 GCA_017452335.1 Clostridia bacterium | reverse complement strand
TCAATGATTTTTAGTAAAACCTCGTCCACCGCATCAGTGTACTTGCCGTTGGCAATAAGATTGTTGCGCATTTCGTTCAGACAGTTCACGACCACCCTGCGCTCAAAATCATCTAACGCTATGTAATACTTTTTATCTCGCATATCGTTTACTCCTTTAGCAAGTCTTGAAACGGTGTGTCGGTGGCTACGAAGGTATCGTATGTAAAGTTTGCTCCCAACCGAAAGCCCATAATAAAACTATCGAGGTTGGATTCACCGTTTACCACGCTCCACGCATTTACAAAGTCAAGAAACTTTTTCTTGTTCTCGCCGGAAAGAACTTCGGTCAGAAATTCCTCGTTTAACATCAGCACTTCCATTTGCTTCTGCACTGCTTTGTTTTGCTTGGTACTTCGTGCCTGTGGATCAATGTTTCCATAGTAAAATTCTTCTATGAATTTGCCCATATTGTTACCTCCTTTGATTTTCTACCATAATTGTACTCAAAGGCGGCTTAATAGTCGAATGTACCGCTATAAACAGAAAAACACCGAGAAAAACCTTTTACAGTTCTTCTCGGTATTCATCTTTGGATCGCCCTTTTGCAACTCCCATAAGTTAGTATTTTGAAATTACTGCCTTATGTGGCGTGTGTATTTGGGTAAACACGTTTTTGTATTTTATTGGATGACCGGTTTAAAAAATGCTTATTCTTCCTGTCCCTTCATGATGGCATCAATAAAATGTCTTGCCGCAGAGGACAGGGGGATGTTTTGAAGATACACCAGATAAAAGGCGCGGGGCGGTGGTGGGTTTTGCAGATGGACCTGGGCGAGGGTACCGTCCTTTAGGGCGTCTTTTGCAAAATCCTTTACAACCGCACCGATGCCAATGCCGCGCTTGGCAAACTCTAACACCAGGTCACTGGTGGCAAGCTCAATGGAGGGAACGGGCAGGCTGTCGGGGGCGCAATTGGCGCGGATATGACTGTCTACATATTTTCTGGTGCTGGTGTCCTTTTCCAGCATGATCAGCGGATACACCGAGAGCTGTTCGTAGCTGAGCACGCGGGTGTCCACAAAGGTCTTGGGGTCGGCAACGAAAATGTCTTCGATCTCCCGCACCTTCACGCACTCCAGTCCCTCTTCCTCGGGAAGAGGGCCCGAAACCACGCAAAGATCAAGCATCCCGCCCTTGAGTGCCTGCAGGGTCTGGGGAGTGGGGGCGTTGGTCACCGAGAGATGCACGCCGGGGAAGGAGGTGTTGAATTTTTCAATATGGTCCAGCAGAAAAAAGCGCAGAGTCATATCGGAAGCACCGATGCGCAGTACACCGCCCGAAAGATTGGCGATCTCTCGCAGTTTATCCTCGCCCGCCTCCAAAAAGGAAAAGGCGTTTTTCACAAAGTCAAAGAGCATCGCGCCTTCGGGCGTCAAGGACACGCCGCGGCTGGTGCGGAAAAAGAGGGTGGTGTTCAGCTCTCGCTCCAAATTTCCGATCATGGAGCTGACGGCAGGCTGGGACACGTAAAGCTTCTTTGCCGCCGCAGAGATACTGCCGGATAAAGCCGTTTCGTAAAAATAGCGGTAAAGTGCCAAATTTTCGATCATATCATCATCCGTCCTTTGTCTTTGAAGGGTCAGGGCAGAGGTACGAAGCGCATGCGCGCCTCTACTCCGCTCTTGCCGTCGCTTGCGCGGCTGGTCTTAAAATAGTGAACGCCCTCGCTGTCCATTCCGTGAAGCACCGTTGCAGTTTCTCCAAGGGGCATTTCCGCTTGGTAACACAGCGACAGCTCCGCAATGCGCATGCCCTCAAGATTGGGCAGAAGGTTGCAGAGGGCATCGGCGTAGGTGGTGTTGTTCATGTGGCGGTTGCGGTCGCACACGCTGTAGCTTGCGTAAATTTCTCCGAGAGGCTCTAAATGAACTTCTCCGGGAACGCGGAAGCGCAGAGGCGCCTCGTGCGAACGCTCCTTTCCGATGGGCAGATCCAAATCGGCGTCATTTACGCGAATCAGCGCTTTGGTCTCGACGTTCACCAGCGCCCAAAGGGAGGAAAGGATTGCAACCACCCGTCCGTTTTTTTCAAGAGTGGTGGTACGGGTAAAGCTTGCGCCCTTGCTTTCGGTGGGGGTGGTGTGGCTGACGAGTCGATCGTAAGCATAGATCGGCTCATAAAGGGTCACTGCAAGGCGGGACAAAATAAAGGCTTGTCCCTTTTTCTTGAGCACATCATACCCTTGCCCCATGGTTTCGATGTGAAGATTGGCACTTTCCTGCAGATATTTCAGCAGACCCGAGGGGCGGATGTGGTTGTTATAATCGCAATCGTGAGAATTGATCTGATAAGCACATTCAAAACTGTAATTTGCCATTTATTCACCCTTTTTTAAGTTTTTTCTTCTTTTTTTGATGCGTAAAAGATCTCTAAACATCTTAAAGGCATCTCTTGCGGGATGCACGGTGGATTCTCCGTGGCGGATGATCCTTACGGGCATCTCGTAAACCGAAAGTCCTGCTTCCTTTACGGCAAGCAAAATCTCAAGATCAAAGGCAAAGCCGTTTGTTTCAAGGGCACCAAAAAGACGATGGGCGGCAGAGCGCTCAAAGCCCTTGATCCCGCACTGGGAATCGGAATAGCGGAAGCCCGCTACCAGCTTAACTAACCCCAAATATCCCTTTGACAGCAAGCGCCGAAGCAGGGAATAGCCTTGATATCCCTTTTGCGCAAGGGCGCGGGAGCCTAAAATGACCTCCCCGCGTCCTTCCTCAAAAGCTTTTAAAAAATGAAGGATCTGCTCTGTTCCGTAAGCCAGATCGCAGTCGGTAAAGAGTACGAAATTGCCTTTCGCCGCCGTCATGCCTTCCTTGAGCGCCCCGCCCTTGCCTTTGTTGGCATCATAGGAGCATAAACGCAAGCAGGGATATTCGTTAAGCATGGAGGAAACGATCGCTTTGGTATCATCCTTACTGCCGTCGTTAACGGCAACGACCTCAAATTCTTCCGTGGGCAAAGCCTGCCCCAAAGCTGTGATCAAACAGCTCAAATTTTCCCGTGCATGACGCGCTTCGTTATACATGGGAATGACTACCGATAAACGCATGAATTACATTCCTATTCCCACCAGTACGCCGGCAACGTACACTCTTTCCATGTCGGAGGCGGAATTGCTGCAGGTGTAGAGCAACAGCACGTGATCCGTCTGGGAAAGGGTGATACCGGGCGTTGGGTGCATGGAGTTGTTTTGAATTTCTTTGATTTTGGTAAGGAACCCGGCGCTTGCCACCGTGGGGATGGAGAGCGTGGGGCTTTCGTTGGCGTGTGCTTGGTAAATGGAAAAGATCTCGTATTTCAGCGCCGCTTCCTTGGTGTAGATATAGATATAACGGCACTTGTTAAACATTTCCTCGTCCATAAGCTCCAGCAAGCGGTTAAACATGGTGCCTGCTGTACGGATATTGTGCCCATAGAGCACGCTGAAGGGGTTGTTTAAGAGATTTCTGTCGTTACGGTAGTCTAAGTAGATACTGCCTGCCGTGTTCCATTTTTTGTTGATGTTTCTTTGCAGATAATAGTCGTTGTTCTTTCCCTGAACCACGGCGTAGTTGATATTCGTTCCGGGGATGTAGATCCAGGCGAAGATATCGGAATTTTTATACTGTGCCTGTAGTGCCTCCAGCTTTTCCTTGAAGACCTGGTGACGCTCCGCGGAGATGAGCGGATCTTCCTTGACCACCGGCTTTTCTTCAGAGGGAGAATTGGGCTGCTTTGAGGGGCTTTCCGGGGAAGGATCGGAGTTGTCGGGGGAGGGGGTAGGCGTGGGGGTAGGTTCTGTTCCCGGGTTGACCACGGGCAGATTATGATCGGGATCCTCATCCTCGGGATAAGAAACGTCCCCTGCCTGCAGTTGCTCAAAATCCGC
>JAFTMP010000123.1 GCA_017452335.1 Clostridia bacterium | reverse complement strand
GTTATGTCTTTTGCTTCCACACGTACTGCCTCTGCAACCGCCTCCGCAAGCTTCTTCGTATTACCCGAACGGGTATAATATCTTACTGCTACATTCATTGTAATTACCTCACTGATTGTTATAGGCTTCTCTTACCGCTTTTGCCAGCTGATCGGCGCAGGAAGTCGGTCTTCTGCCGCAGGTATTACCGAGCAGTTTTTCCTCAATTTCCTCTACCGTTGCTCCATCAAGCAGTTTGGATATGGCTTTCAGGTTGCCGTTACAGCCACCGTAGAATTCGATATTTTTAACGATATTACCCTCAATATCAAAGCTGATAACTTGGGCGCATGTGTCCTTTGTCTTATATTCGTAACGCATCAAAGCACCGCCTTCACCGCATCGGCAACATCCTTCATCGAATCGGTTGGTTCAAAGCGACCGACGATATTGCCTTCACGGTCAATAAGGAACTTGGTAAAATTCCACTTGACGTTGCCGTTATTTTTATAGTCCTTGTCCATTTTCTTGGCAACACCCTTCATCATCAGCCCCATAGCACCCTTAAAGCCGTCAAAGGTGGTGTTTTCTGAAAGCCATTTATAAAGCGGAATCGCGTTTTCCCCGATCACATCCACTTTAGAGAACTGAGGGAAAGTAATGCCGTATCTGCCCGTGCAGAAGGAATGGATCTCCTCATCACTGCCGGGTGCCTGACCTGCAAACTGGTTGCACGGGAAATCCAAAATTTCAAGGCCCTTGTCGTGACATTCATCATAAAGATCTTGAAGGTCTTCATAGTGGGGTGTAAAACCACAGCCCGTTGCGGTATTGACTACGAGCAACACCTTGCCCTTATAATCGGCAAGAGAAACCTCGCTGCCGTCCTGTGCTTTCACCGTAAAATCGTAAATGTTCATTGCAAATCTACTTAATTTTTATTTTTTGTTGGATACCGAAGTGGAGTTGTTCCACTCCTTGATAAGCATATCGTTGTCTGTGCCGTACATATAAATTCCGAAGCGATTGTTTAAGAGCTTATATTCCTCAGCCTTGCGGTAACGCTCCCGCAATCCGTGGGGTTGCTCACTTACATACCAGCAGTTCGGTGTTTCTCGCAGGATGGGAACACCCTTGTTTTTGCCGGTAAAGCAAATTCTCTTTGGCGTAGCACCATCGGCAATATGCAGGGTAATAACATAAAGCTCGGCGATTTGCATCACGATAATATCCCGTCTGCCCAGATCTTCAGATCGTCTGCAGATACCGTTCCGCCGAGGCTCTTGCCTTCGTCAACGGACGCACCGGTAAGTTCACGGATGCGCTCAGCAGTATTGCCTATGCCGCTGCCACCCGATGTACAGAACGGAACGATACATTTACCCCTAAAATCATAAGCATCGAGGAAGGTATCCACTACGCTCGGCTCCCGTCCCCACCAAATCGGGAAGCCCACAAAGACCACGTCATACTCGGTCATATTTTCCAACTTGCCGCAAATCGCAGGGCGGCAAGAAAGATCCTGCATTTCAAGGGTGCTTCTGGACTGCTTGTTGGTCCAGTCAAGATCTTCTTTCGTGTAAGGTGCTTCAGGGCAGATCTGATACAGATCTGCACACTCTGCCTTTGCCAGCTCTTTTGCAACCTGCTCGGTCACACCGCTGACTGAAAAATACGCAACTAAAACCTTTGCCATTATCATTTCCTCCGTTGATCATTTATAGTTTGAATTTATAGGATGCAATATATTCCGTGCCGTCCGGATGAGAAATATCCGGCTCACTCAGAGCAAACTCTGTTTGAATACCCAGTTCCTTTGCCATAAGGTCAAAGTGGCAAAGTGCTATACCTAAATCGATCTTTTGCATATCCAGTTTACCGCCGCCGAAGCCTTTGGAACGCTGCAAATAGAAGTGAACCACATCATCCGTCACGACCATTCGCCACGGCTGCTTGTTTACGGCAGAAGGTGCAAGGCATACCATTTCCAGCGGCAAGAACAGCTTGCCTGCGGCATCGGGCGTAAGCGGCTGCGTGAAATCGTTCCAATAAACGATGCTTTCAAAACCCAAACGGTCATCTGCCTTAATGCCTTTTCGCATCATCGTTTCACGCACGGACATCTTATTTGCAGGATATCCCAGCGGACTGACCGCAGGCATTACTTCGTCCTCTGCAAGCTCCATTTTCTTTTCAAAAGCGGCTCTGTCCATCGTACCGCCAATCCAGACCGTACCAATACCGAGAGACTGGGCATAAAGCACCAGCTTTTCAAAGGCGAATCCGACGGCCTCGTTTATGTGCAGTGCATCTTTCATCTTTGCACCCACGTAAAGCTCTGTGCCAACGACCACGGGACAGCCCATCTTTTCGAGCAAACGAAATTCCACGGGAAGACCGTAAGGATTTTCGATATTCTCCATAAAGGCATAAAGTTTCTCTCTGTCTTCTTTTTTTACATCCCGTCCGTCAAAGGTGCGGACGCTTCTTCTGGCTCGTACAAGTTTTTCTATATTATTCATCTGCTTTTCCTCTGTTTAGTATGGATTCCACTTTGTCCTTTTGGTCGAACAGCACACAGCCGCCGTTATGCTCACCCGTCAGAATCTCTTCGTTTTGTAATGCTTGGAACAGATCCGACTTTAACGCTTCACGAAGCGAGGTGTCCCGCACGTTAATGTCGGAATAAGGTGAAAACGGACAAGGCTCGGCGCCGCCGTGGGAATTGATGTGGAAGAAACCTCTGCCTGCAGCAAGACAACCGCCTGTGCTCTTCTCGTCACCGGGGAAAGATAAGAATATCATATCCGAATGATCCGAGCGCAGTTTTTTCATATTCTCATCCATCAAGGTACGTTCCTCGTCTGTCGGAGCGAGGGAGGCGGTAGCGGCGCTGACGGGAACGTATTCCACGTATAC
>JAFTMP010000122.1 GCA_017452335.1 Clostridia bacterium | reverse complement strand
TCATTTTTTAACCAGGTAAACCACTCCTCGGTGTAGTATCGTTCGGGCATTTCTTCAACCGCAGGAAGCTCAGGGAGCTTGTTTTCCTCTCTCACATAGCCGTAGGTTGTAAGATCTTGGTAGGCAACAGAAGCATTGCTCCAGGTGATCTCGCTTTCAAACCACGCGGCAACTTTTTCACTATCGGATGTACTTGCAAATACCACGAGCATCTCGTAAACACCGGGCGAGCCGTCCGACTTAAGCTGCAGCGCCATACCTTCTCCCAGCACATCCAAGCGGTAAAGACAGTTCACGCCACTGCCTCCTACAGAGGAGGCGTGAAGGGGGGAGAGCTGTTTGTAGGGCGCGCTTGACCCCTTTTCTCTGTAGAAAATATACCACTTGCAGGCATAGTTGATCTGTTGAGAGGAAGAGGAGGTGGTGTTCCTCGTGCAATAAAATTCATTCCGATCCATATACAGATGCAGTTGCAGCTTGCCGCCCATGTAGGGGCTGAGGTCGGGGGTCGCGGTGTTACTGCCGCCATGAGGGAAGAAGGGGGAAGCATCGTAGCCCTCTTGATAGTTGTAGCTTCCCATTCTCACACCCTTCACCTTTTGAAAGGTCTTGCCGTCGTCCTTTTTTAACCAGTCAAACCACTCTTCGGTGAAATAGGTGTCGGGCATTTCTTCAACCACCTCGGGGAGCTTGTTTTCCTCTCTTACGTAGCCGTAGGTGGCAAGATCCTGGTAGGCAACGGAAGCGTTGCTCCAGACGAGCTCCTCTTCAAACCAAGCGGCGATCTTGTTAGTGCCCGTTTTGGTGAATACCACGATCATTTCATAAACACCGGGTGTACCGTCTGCATTAAGCTGCAACGCCATATTTGCATTCAGCACGTCCAGGCGGTAAAGGCAGGTCATACCGTTTCCGCCAACGGTGGTGGGGAAGATGGTGACTTGCTTGTAGGGGGTGCTTGATCCCTGTTTTCTGTAGAAAATGTTCCATTTATAGGGGTAATTGGGCTGATAAGCGCTGTTTGCGGTTCTGCCGGCAAAGAATTCGTTCCGATCCATGTATAAATTGAGCAGCAGCTTGCCGCCCTTGTAGGGGCTTAATTCTGGGGTCATGGTGTTACTGCCACCATGAGGTAAGAAGGGGGAAGGATCGTAGCCCTCTTGATAGTTGTAGCTTCCCATTCTCACACCCTTCACCTTTTGATAGGTCTTGCCGTCGTCCTTTTTTAACCAGTCAAACCACTGGGGGGTATAGTAGGTATCGGGCATTTCTTCCTCTGTGGAGGGAGTGTCCTCTATGCCGCTAAAGTGGTGAAAGACCGCACAACTTTGCTTATTGCTTTGTTCATCGTAGTATGCCAGCACCAAGTAGGAGAAGACCCCGTTCTCAATATATTCTTGCGCGCTGTGCACCGTGTATTGCTGCAGGATCTGTCCGTCGGCAGTTTGGGTCGTGCCCATCATAATCAGATTGTCTATAGACAGCATTTGCGCGAACTGCTCCAGCTCGCTTTGCGTAAACGCCTCGTTTTTTGCGTAAAGCTGCTTGCCCATGTGGTGGTATTCTGCCTTGCCCTTGGTGAAATCGGCAACGAAGTATTTGTAGTCAGCGTAAAAGCCTTCCACCTGCTCCAAGGACCCGAAATTCTGCCCCAGCAGTGCCGCCAGTTGTTCCCACGAGATGGTGGAGAAGGAGTGCTCGCCAGAGGGAGAGGGGATCGTGGGTGTGGGGCTTACAGGATCGGGCGTGGGCACATCGGGGGAAGTATCGGGGGAAAAGGGCAGGTCGCCCGAGTCCGAAATATCCCCGGATATCCCCCAGTCGTCCGAGTAGTCGGAGGGAACAAGATCGGAAAAAGGAAAGTCCTCCCTCTCTTGATCATCTCCCGTGTATTCGGGGATCTGCAGGGCAAAGGTTGCCGTGCAGGCGGAAAAGAGCGTTGCCGACGCGATCAGCAAGGCAAACAACGATAGAATTTTTTTGTTCATGATCTCACCACCTTGTGTGTGGGAATTTTTTGGGGGATTTTTGGGACTTTTGGGGACTTTTGGGGAAAAACTTTTTAAAAAAAGTTTTTCCCCAAACCCCTTTTCAAAAACTTTGTTATGTGCCAAACTGCCGTTTGGCGTGGGAAGGAGATTTGCATGCACCCGTTTTGCCCTTTTGATAGGGTTTTGCGGGCATGTTTTTTTATTTTTCGGCAAATGACAGTTTGGCGTTTTGCTTTTTTGATAGGTTTTTCGGGTGTACTTTTTTCTTTCACGGCAAACGGCAGTTTGCCGCATCAAAAGTTTTTGAGGATTCTTAAGGAACTTTTTTCGGAGTTGCAAAGCAACTCCAAGGTTCCTTAAGCGGATTCCAAAGGGCGACACCCTTTGGTGGGATTCTTAAGGGCAGAGCCCTTAAGGAAAGGGATCAAGCCTCACATTCGGCTTTCCATTGCTCGTGCTCCACTCTCCACTGCGTCACGGTGTCAAACCACTCCAGGGGCTGCCCTTGTTTGTTAAAGACGATAAAAATGAGGTGATAAGCGGCGGGAAAGCCATCGTCGATGGTGTGAAAGCCCTCATAATTGGAGAATTCAAAGTCGTAACGTTGGTTTTCGTTCCGGGAATCAACGGGTGTGGCATCGGTCACGTGATAAAAGCCCTCTTCTTCCATGCGGTAATAGACCTTCCACACATAGGGATAGGCGGGGTCATGGATGCTGATGGCAGTATTTAAAAGAGAATTCTTTACGCCATGGGAAAAGGTGAAGCGCTTTTTGCCGTCAATGGTGGTGCGTCCAAAGCCGATAAAGGAAGTGCTGGAGTATGCCATGTGCAGATTCTCCCCCCGATCCTCGTTGGTCAGCCACCAGAGCCAGTCTGTCAGCGCTTCGCGGTCTGCTTCATCGGGCATTTCGGGGGGCTGATCGGGGGAACTTTCGGGCACTTTTGAAGACGGGGAAGGAGAAGGGGAGGGCGCGGGCGTTGGAAGCTTGATGCTTTCCCTCTCGCCCGATGCGGTATAGTGCTCTCCCGATAGCGACGCTTGCCCGTGGTAGGAGCTTTCCTCCTCAAGGGGAAGGGAGCCCAGCAGTGCGGGGGGCTTGAGGCGTGCGCAGGAGGAACACCCGCAAAGAAGTGCCGCCCCAAGCAGCACACAGGCTGTGCAGATCTTAAGCTTTTCAAGCATCATTGGTCCGCTCCTTTTCGTGCAGGGGCAAGACCCAGACTGACGGCGTCGTTATAAAAAAGCTCGGAGGAGTTGGTCCAGGACGCAGACTCTACGTGGTAAAATGCCGCCAGTTCATAGTTTTCATCGTAGATCATAAAGATCAGCTCATATACATTCTCCCCGCCGTCCTCTGCAAGGGTAAAATCGTTGTAATGCTCAAATTGCAGGCGGTAAAGATAGTAGTCGCCGTAGGTAATAGCGCCCCAAGGGGTTACCTGCTGCTCCTTAAAGAGCAGGTCGCCCTGTTTGCGGTAATAGACCTTCCAGGTGTAGGGGTGCTCTTCTGTTCTGATGCCGCTTGCGGCATCAAACTCCGTGGCATCCAAAAGGAGCTGAAAATGGAAGTGTGAGCTGTCTGAAAGCTCCTTGGTTTCGATGTTGTAGGGCCAAAGCTCCCAAGGGGAGGGGGATTCCTTCCCGTAACTGACGGAATAGGTCCCGCCGGAATGGATCATGGGGTAGGTGTCGCCCATATCTACGGTGACCAGCCACTGCAGCCACTCGCTCTCTTTTTCCTCTTCGGTTTTGGGCACGGGGATGGGTTTGGGCTCGGGCGCGATCAAGGGATATTCTTCAAGAGGCGCTTGTACGTAGCGGTAGGCGCTCAATGTGTATTCCTTCATGTCCGTGTCGGTATAATCCACAAACAACAGAAGGGTATATTCGGGGCAGCTCTTTAGGGCGATGAATTCGTATTCCACCCAGATCAGACATTCTCCCTCTTCTTTTTCAAAGAGTATGCGCTCTTTGATTTCGTTCCAGGTTTCAAGGCTTTCATAGTATGCCATCTCGCCGTTCATTTCTTCATCCGTCAGCGCTTGCTCGTCACGAAC
>JAFTMP010000121.1 GCA_017452335.1 Clostridia bacterium | reverse complement strand
GTCAATGGTAAAGACGGTGGGATAGCTGACCTCTCTTTTGGCATAAATGTCGGCAAATTCGCTCTTTAATTCACTGTGCTCGGCGGTGCTTGTTGTGCTCACCTTGGTGTAGCCGCAGTTAAACTCCACGTAGCGCGCCGTATCTACGAAGATCCCCCAGCCCTCGGTGGTGACGAAAAAGGGAACGGGTGCGTGGCTGTCGCCTGTGTTGGAGATGGGGTCGGCGTTGGGGCGGATGGTCTTTTTGCGGTTGGTCTGGCAAAAGCCCTTAAGCTGCAGACCAAAGCCGTATACCTCATTTCCCGGGTTTAGGGGAAATTCCACCAAAAGCCCGCGCGCCGTTTTCTTAAAATGCAGTTCCTTGGCATTTTCAAGAGAAACGGGGGTGACTTCTATCTTGCTTTTGGGTGAGAATTTGGTGGGCACAAGCTCCTCGGGCGTGCCCAGGGTGATCTTATATACGCTCATGGCGGCATCCTCCTGCGATCACATTTTTTTTGCATTATACTGCCATGGTACGGGAAAGTCAATAGGAAAGTTTAAGAACATTTTTAGTTCTTTTTATGACCAAAAGCGGCAGGGCTTTTGGCAAAAAAACAGATCCGCATGTGCTTTGCACAAGGGCGGATCTGTTCTTTGAAAAATACGTTTATTCTACAGAGGTCACGGTGTAACCGCCTTCGGTTACGGCGTCGGTCAGTGCCTTTGCATCGGCGGTACCG
Source organism: Clostridia bacterium (assembly GCA_017452335.1). Lineage (GTDB taxonomy): Bacteria > Bacillota > Clostridia > Oscillospirales > CAG-272 > UBA11512. The sequence goes on along the minus strand of JAFTMP010000121.1, from coordinate 3,022 downwards.
GTAACGGTGGCGCTCTTCTTTTCAAGGCTTACCTCCACCTTTTCAACGCCTTCTACCTTTTCAAGGGCGCTTTTTACGTGGGCAACGCACATTTTGCACATCATGCCTTCAATATGAATGATCTTTTCCATTTCGTTGTTCTCCTTTTCGGGTTGTTGGTTTTGTAGGTTTATGGGACAACTGCCGTTGCAGTCGTTTTGCTGTTTTTGCTGTTTGGGTACTGCTTTGTCGCGGAAGTGGCGCAAACGCAGGGCGTTGGTCACCACGCAGAAGGAAGAGAGGCTCATTGCCGCCGCGCCGATCATGGGGTTGGCAATGCCGCACACGGCAAGGGTGATGCCGATGCTGTTATAGCAGAAGGCAAAGAAGAGGTTTTGCTTGATGATGCGCATGGTCTGTCTGGAGAGAGCAATGGCATCGTATACGCCCGATACAGCGTTTTTCATCAGCACCACATCGGCGCTTTCAATGGCAATATCAGTGCCCGATCCCATGGCAATGCCCATGGAAGCTCTTGCAAGGGCGGGAGCATCGTTGATACCGTCGCCCACCATGGCAACTCTCTTGCCCTGCTTTTCCAGTTCTGCGATTTTCTGCTCCTTTTCTTCGGGTAAGACTTCTGCAATGACCTCGTCAATACCCATGCTTTTTGCCAACATCTGCGCTGTTTCCCTGCGGTCGCCCGAGAGCATGATGCAGGAAAGCCCTTTCTTTTTTAGCTGTGCAATGGCAGGGGCGCTGTCCTCCTTGGGCTCGTCGTAAAGACCGATGGCGCCCAGCAGCTCTCCTTCCGTTAACAGAAAGACTGCCGTTTTGCCCTGTAGCCCTTCAAGCATGCTTTGGGGCAGGGAAATGGCGGGATATTCGCTTTCAAGCTGTTTTTGGGAGAGGGCGGCATAGCGCTCGCCTCCGATGCGCCCCGTAACGCCCTTGCCGGGCAGGGCAGTGAAGTCCTCGCAGGAAAGAAGGGTCAAGTGCTCCTCCTCTGCCCGCTCTACAATGGCTTTTGCAATGGGGTGCTCCGAATTTTGCTCAAGAGAGGCGGCAAGTAACAGTAAATCCCGCTCACAGCCCTTGATGGGGATGAGGTCGGCGGCGCGGGGGTGACCCTTTGTAAGCGTGCCTGTTTTATCAAAAACAACGGTATCCACCTTGCCGCAGTTTTCAAGAGCGGCGGCGTTGCGGAAGAGCACGCCCTTTTTCGCGCCCTTTCCCGTGCCTGCCATGATAGCGGCAGGGGTGGCAAGACCCAGCGAACAGGGGCAGGCAATTACCAGCACCGACACGCCCACCTGCAGCGCTTTTGCAAAGTCCTTGGTGAAAAAGAGCCACAGTGCGGCAGAGATCAGCGCAATGGTCATGACCACGGGCACAAAAATGCCCGAAACCTTGTCGGCAAGCCGTCCCACAGGCGCTTTGCTTGCCGAAGCCTCCTCCACCAGAGAGATCATTTTGGAAAGGGTGGTGTCCCCTGCCACCTTTGAGGCGGCAAATTCCAGCGCACCCGTTAGGTTCATGGTGCCTGCGCGTACGCTGTCCCCTTCCTCCACATCCTTGGGGATGCTTTCTCCGGTCATTGCCGACTCATCAATACAGCTTTTTCCCGAAAGGATCAGCCCGTCTGCGGGAATACGCTCGCCGGGGCGCACAAAAATACGGTCGCCCACCTTCAGCTCGGCAGAGGGAATGACGATATTTTTGCCGTCTCTTATAATGGTTGCTTCATCGGGGGTTAAGGCGAGCAGATCGCCAATGGCTTTGCCCGTTTTTTTCTTGGACTGCGCTTCCATGTATTTGCCCACGGTGATCAGAGAAAGGATCATGGCGGCGCTGTCAAAATAGAGATGCACGCCGCTTTTGCCTGCAAAAAGGATCAGATAGGCGTTATACAGTGAATAGCCAAGGGATGCAGTGGTTCCCAGAGCGATGAGTGAATCCATATTGGGGTGTCCGCGCAAAAGATTGGGATATCCTTTTGTAAAATAGCTGAAATTGAGCACCAAAATGGGCAGAAGCAGAACCATCTGCAAAACGGTGTTCAATTTCGGTTCAAGAAGCGTCTCGGGCACGGGAAGCCCCAGCATGTGCCCCATTGCCAAATAAAAGAGGGGCAGAAGCAAAAGGATTGAGCAAATGAGGCGCACATCCAAAAAGGAGATGGTTTTCTGTTCCTTTTTCTGTGCGGGGGGCGCGTAGGGAAGCAGGGTGTAGCCTGCCTTGCGGATGGCGTCATACAGGGGCTGGTCGTCGGTGGGAGAGTCGGGCAGGGTAACGGTCAAGGTGTTTGCCATCAGATTCACCTCTGATTTCAAGACGATCTCCAAAGAGTTTGCCGCCCGTTCTACAGCCGCCGAGCAAGCGGCGCAGCTCATGCCTTTCACGGTGTATTTTTTTTGCATACTCAAAAGTACCTTCCTTTTTCCAAGCTTTTTTCAGTTTTCCCCAAAGAGTACCGAACTTTGCGGGAATTTTTTATTTTCATGTAAAAAAGGCACTTCAAAATCGCTTGTGCGATATTGAAAGTGCCTTTTGGTTGCAGGCGCGGTGCGAAAACCGTTTTGATATGATTCGGTCTTACAGAGCGGTGGTGTCAATGGAGGCACTGACGATGATGGTGGTGATCTCCACGCCGGAATAGGTGCCGTTAAAGAACCAGCTTGCTTCAATTTCCAGCGTTTCGGGAAGCTCTCCCACCTTGTAGATCACGTCTGCCGAGGTGAAATGGGTGTGATGTCTGCCCGAATCCTTTTCGTAGGAAAGTTTGGGGGTGGAGTAGATGAAATCGGTGTCACCGATGGAAAGTCTGTTCAGATTATCACGGGGACGGCAGCTAATGCTGTAAGAATCCAGGTATATATCTGCGTGTACCTTATAAGAGCCGTCCTCCAGGGTCTCGATGGACCAATCAAGCCAAAGATTCAGCGCCGTGCCGGTATCGGAAACGGCGTGGCCGGTAGCGTTGATTGCGGGATATACCGGGTCATCGGGGATGGACTCCGAGGGCTCGGATTCCGAAGGAACG
>JAFTMP010000120.1 GCA_017452335.1 Clostridia bacterium | reverse complement strand
TTACCATCTGAACACCAATTCGGGTAAGATGAGCAAGAGCTCGGGTGAATTTTTAACGGTCTCTCTGCTGGAAAGCAAGGGCTATGATCCCCTGGTCTACCGCTTCTTCTGCCTGCAGTCCCACTACCGCAAGAGCCTGGTATTCTCCTATGAGAACTTAGATAATGCCACCGCCGCCTTCGATAAGCTCCTTGCCCGCATCGCACAGCTCTTGGAGGGCGATGGGGGACAGGTGGAGGAAGAAAAGCTGGCGGCGATGAAGGCGTCTTTCGTAGAGGCGCTGGACAACGATTTGAACACCTCCCTTGCCGTGACCGCCCTTTACGACGCGCTCAAAGCCGATGCCAGCCCTGCCACCAAGCTTGCCGCCGTTGCCGATTTTGATAAGGTGCTCTGCCTTGATCTGATCAAAAAGGCTGAAAAGCTGGTAAAAAAAGCGGAATATGATGAAAACGATCCCTTCATTGCCGAGATCCTTGCCGCGATTGAAGCAAGAGCGCAGGCAAAGAAGGAAAAGAACTATGCCGAGGCAGACCGTATCAGAGGAGAGCTGCTTTCCAAGGGCGTGGAGCTTACCGACACCAAGGCGGGAACCACCTTTAAAATTCTGTAAGAACAGCAGAGTTTACAGATGTGTTTACAGATGTTTGTTTGTAAATAATCTGTAAATTGCAAAAAAAGGTGTTTACAATTTGAGGATTTTGTGGTAGAATACCTTCTGCCTGCCGTAAAGGCGGAGTAACGGATGCAAGGCATGCGGATCTGAGCGTTTTTCAAAACGGTCTTCACCCGCCGCGCGCGTTGTATACCGAAAAAATTATATGAGGTGAAAAATGATTACCAAGGAAGAAAAGCAGGCTCTTATCGAGCAGTACGCAACCCATCCCGGCGACACCGGTTCGCCCGAAGTGCAGATCGCAGTTTTAACTTGCCGCATCAACCAGCTCACCGAGCATCTGAAGGTGAACCAGAAGGATCACCACAGCCGCCGCGGTATGCTGAAGATGGTTGGTCACAGAAGAAATCTGCTGGGCTATCTGCAGAAGAAGGATATCGAAAGATATCGTTCCATCATTGCAAGACTGAACATCAGAAAGTAATATCCTGCACGGGGGTGCGACAGATCATCGGGTCGGTTGCATCCCCTTCATTCTGCAAGACGGTTTTGCCGTCATTTCCCCTGCATGAAAAGAAGGGCAGGGCGCACAAATCGACTTTTTTGCCGTGCGGGCTTTAGCAGTTAAAAAACGGTTTTTTGAGAAGCTTTAAAGAATCGCTTTTTAAGTGCTAAAACCGTAGGCTATGAATATATGTGAAAAATGTAAAAAACGAAAGGATTACAAGAAATGGTTACTTCCAAGCAGCTTGAGTTTACCAACTTCAAGACATTCGAAACCACTCTTGCCGGCAGAACTCTGAAGGTAGAGACCGGCAAAATGGCAGGGCTGGCAAACGGCTCGTGCCTCATCAGTTATGGTGAAACCACCATTCTGGCAACCGCTACCGCATCGGCAAAGCCCCGCGACGGCATTGATTTTTTGCCCCTGTCTGTAGACTTTGATGAAAAAATGTACGCAGTGGGTAAGATCCCCGGCGGATACCTGCGCAGAGAGGGCAAGCCCTCCGAGAAGGCAGTGCTCACCTCCCGCGTGATCGACAGACCCATCCGTCCCCTCTTCCCCAAGGACTTGAGAAACGACGTGGCTTTAGGGCTGACTGTCATGAGCGTAGACTATGACTGCGCACCCGAGATCGTTGGTATGATCGGTGCTTCCATCGCACTGTCTATCTCCGACATTCCCTGGAACGGCCCCATCGCAGGCGTACAGGTTGGTCTGTGTGACGGCGAGCTGGTGATCAACCCCACCTCCGCACAGAGAAAGGTAAGCGATCTGCAGTTAACTGTTGCAGGCTCTCTTGAAAAGGTCGTTATGATCGAAGCAGGCGCTAACGAAGTGCCCGACGATATCGTGTACGACGGCATCATGCTGGCGCATGAGGAGATCAAGAAGCTGTGCGCGTTCATCAATAACATCGTTGCTGAAATCGGCAAGCCCAAGTTTGCATATCCTTCTTGCGAGCTGGATCACGACATGTTCGACGAGATCTTCGCTTACTGCGAAGAGGCAGTGATGGATGCCATGGATACCGATGACAAGAACATCAGAGACGCCAAGATGCAGCCCATTATCGACGACATCGAGGCAAAGTTCTCCGAGAAGTATCCCGAAGTGCCCGCTATTATGGGCGAGCTGATCTACAAGATCCAGAAGAAGATCGTCAGACGCTGGCTGCTGGTTGACAAGAAGAGAGTTGACGGCAGAAGAATGGACGAGATCAGACCTCTTGACGCACAGGTTGACCTGCTGCCCAGAGTTCACGGCTCGGGTATGTTCACCAGAGGTCAGACACAGGTTCTCTCCATTGCAACTCTTGGTACTCTGGGCGATGCACAGGAGCTGGACACCATCGACGAAGAGACCGAAAAGAGATATATGCACCACTACAACATGCCCGGCTTCTCTGTAGGCGAAGCAAAGGCGCTGCGTTCTCCCGGCAGACGTGAGATCGGTCACGGTGCACTGGCAGAAAGATCTCTCATTCCCGTACTGCCCTCCGTTGAGGAATTCCCCTACGCTATTCGCGTGGTTTCCGAGGTTATCTCCTCCAACGGTTCTACCTCTCAGGCATCCGTTTGCGG
>JAFTMP010000119.1 GCA_017452335.1 Clostridia bacterium | reverse complement strand
GCACAGGCTCAGCCAGATCCAATATAAAATATGACAGCGTGCCATGAAAGACTCCTTTCTTCTAAAAGAGTAAATGTTTTTATTGCTGAACAAAACGGCTATATAGCAAAATAGAGGCGGCAATGGAGGCGTTCAGCGATTCCGCCTGTTCGGTCATAGGAATAAAAACGGTGCCGCTGCAAAGGTCAATGAGCTCCTCGGGCAGTCCGTGCCCTTCGTTGCCCACCAAAAAGCAACAGTGCGGGCGATTTTCAAGGTCACACAGCTTTTGTGCATCCCGTCGAAGGGCACTGGCATATACGGCAACGCCCCCTTCTTTTAATTCCTTGATGGTGCTTTCCGTGTCCTGCACCACCGTGATGGGGCAGTCAAACAGCGTGCCCATGGAGGCGCGCACCGTTTTGGAGGAATAAAGATCGGCGCAGTCTGCGCTGAGGATCAGTTCATCACATCCAAACGCTACAGCGGAACGGATCACTGTTCCAAGGTTCCCAGGATCGCGCAGTGAGACAGCCATTAAAAGGCTTTTGCGCGAGGCGGAAAAACTTGAAGGTATATTATATATTGTAGCAAATTTATGATATTTGTCAATAGTTTTTGCAATGCAAAAAAGCCCCTCGGGCGATTTTTCTTCTGTAATTTTTTGATAAACACTGTCGTTTACAGCAAATACGCGGCAGTCCGCAGGCAGGCGCTCCATCTGCTCTTTTGTAGGAAGAGCTTTTTCCAGAGCAAAAACCGTTTGCAGGGGCACGCCGCGGTTGAGCGCTTCTTCAAACAGCTTTTTTCCCTCAAAGAAAAAGAGCCCTTTTTCTCTGCGGTTTTTTCGATCTTTTAGGGAAATTGCTTCAAGAATTTTGGGATTTTGTCTGCTGGTGATGAATTCAATGTTCATGATGTAGTCCTTTATTTGCTTGGATTTTTTCATGCAACCGATGGCACACAGGGCGTCTTTTGAGGAAGAACGCACCGCCGGCCGTTGATTTTTCCATAAAAACGATCTTGCCCGTAAACAAAACTACGGGGTTAGCGCAAAAGGGCGCCAACCCCGGATGGTATTAAAGTGCAGCCTTTGCGGTAGCAACCAGAGATGCAAATGCTTCCTTGTCGGAAACAGCCAGCTCAGCCAGCATCTTTCTGTTCATGGTGATGCCAGCCTTCTTCAGACCGTACATGAACTGAGAATAGTTGATGCCGTTTACCTTAGCCTGTGCGGAAATTCTGGTGATCCACAGAGCGCGGAAATCTCTCTTCTTCAGCTTTCTGCCAACGTAAGCGTAGTTGCCGCTCTTCATGACAGCCTGCTTTGCCATCTTGAAGTGCTTGCTCTTTGCGCCCCAGTAACCCTTAGCAGCCTTTAAAACTTTATTTCTTCTCTTGCGCGTCATCATTGCGCCTTTTACTCTTGCCATTTCTATATCCTCCTATCGTATTTTTCAGTAATCAGAACTTCTGAATGAGTGTCTTAATAGCGGGTGCCATGGATTCGCTCAGGTAAGCGCCTTTTCTTAAAGCCATCTTACGCTTAGCGGTCTTGATGCCCAGCTTATGACGGTGATGGGAGTGGTTCATTTTTACTTTTCCCGACTTGGTCAGAGAAAATCTCTTGGCAGAAGCCTTGTGCGTTTTGATCTTTTGCATAGCTTTGATCCCCTTTCAACGATCTTAATTTTTTATTTTATAGGAATGTGCCTGACCGTGGGTCAAATACGGTTTCGGCACCGTTCTTTCGTGGGTATGGATGTTGCCGATTTATTTCTTCAGCGGTACGATGAACATGGTCAGCGTTCTTCCTTCAAGAACAGGCTTCTTTTCTACTGTTCCTGCATCGGCAAGCGTCTGGGCAAACTTTTCAAGCAGCTCCAAGCCGATTTCTTGGTGAGCCATCTGACGGCCCTTGAAGCGGACAGCCACGCGCACCTTGTCACCGTCATTTAAGAAGCGGCGGGCATGGTTTGCCTTGGTGTTGAAGTCGTTGGTGTCGATTCTGCAGGAGAGCTGAACCTCTTTAATGTCCATTTTCTGCTGTTTTTTTCTGTTTTCTTTTTCTTTCTTGTCGCGCTCGAAGCAGAACTTGCCGTAGTCCATGATTCTGCACACAGGAACCTCTGCCTGTGCGGACATCAGAACCAGGTCCATATCCTTATCGTAAGCCATTTCGAGAGCCTGAGAGAGCGGAATCACACCGATCTGCTCATTGTCTTGAGCGATCACGCGCACATTTGTGGAATAGGAAATGCCGGGAACGCGGACGATCTCCTCATTGATGCTCATGTCCTTGGAAGACTTGGGTTTGATTGAAAATCACCTCTTTCAGAAAATAAAAAAGCGCATGGAAAGATTCTCCACGCACGAAAAGAAACCCAATAATACAGGGTATTTTGTGATATCAAACCGTCCGCGACCTGCTGTCCGGAGGTGAGAGTGGAGACTCTTCTTCTTTGTTCCCAAAGAATATACCATACATTTTCCTGATTGTCAAGTATTTTTCTAAAAAAAACGCCGTTCTCTTTAAAAAACATCAAAAAGCAGGATGCCTTCCCGAAAGGCATCCTGCTTTGGACCCATTACCCTTCAAAGAAGGGGAGCATATCATCCGTGGCATGGTTAAAGTAGAACCATTCGGGATGCTCCAGCTTTTGCGCAAGGGTGGAAAACTCCTCTTCCGTTATAAAGATCATCAAATAAACGTCGTTCATATTGACAAGAGGCACGTTTGCCGCCGCAAGCTCTGATGAAAGCGCTTCCATGCTGTGATGCTCAAAGGGTTGAGAAGTACGATAAGAGGTGGGGGATGGATCGTTTTCATCTCTTGCATCCACCAAGATAGGATAGTATTTGCGGTGCTCCTGTTGCTTTAGAGTATCTTGGGCAAAGTATTCCATCACGTAAAGACCGTTCCACTGCACCAGGTGCTCTATTGCCGTGTGGTGGGTATTGGATGCGGGAAGCCAATCAATTTCCTCTGCTGCAACAGGGAGTAACGGATACGTTTTAACGGGCGAGGATTCTTTTGAAGCTTCCGATCCTACAGTCGGTACGGGCGCACTGCCGGGGGCATCGGGCGTGCTTTCGGACACTTTCAAACTGCTTTCCTGCGCATGCTCGCTTGAAGAAGCCCCGTTTTCCATGGTAAAAGACACGGCACTGCAGGAAGAAAGAAGAAACAGGAGCGCAAGCATCAAACAAAACAGCTTTTTCATATAAACCTCCTTTGGTACGTTTTAGGTAATTAAAGGTGCTCTCATCACAGTTGTCGCAAAAAAACAAAGAAAT
>JAFTMP010000118.1 GCA_017452335.1 Clostridia bacterium | reverse complement strand
GAAGATGAAGAAAGTATTTATTGACGGCAGTGTGGGCACCACGGGTCTGCGCATCAAGGAACGCCTTGGTGCCCGTGAGGATATTGAACTGCTGACCCTGCCCGAGGAACTGCGCAAAGATGACGGCGCAAGAAAAGAAAAACTCAATGAAGCGGACATCGCTTTTCTCTGCCTGCCCGATGCAGAGTCGATCAGAGCCGTAGCCATGATCGAAAACGAAAACACGGCGGTGCTGGATACCTCCACCGCACACCGTACTGCCCCCGGCTGGGCGTACGGCTTTCCGGAGCTGGGCGCGGACGCTTTTGAAAAAATTCAAAAGGGCAAGCGCATTGCCGTTCCGGGGTGTCATGCCAGCGGCTTTATCGCGCTGGTCGCCCCTCTTGTAAAGAACGGACTTCTCTCTGCCGATGCCCTTCTTTCCTGCACATCGCTGACAGGCTACAGCGGCGGAGGCAAGAAGATGATTGCGCAGTATGGCGAAGAGGGAAGAGACGCGCTGTTAGACGCCCCCCGTACCTACGGGCTGACCCAGACTCATAAGCACCTAAAGGAAATGAAGGCGCTGTGCGCTCTTGACAAGGAGCCGGTGTTTATGCCCATCGTTTCGGATTTCTACAGCGGAATGAGCGTGTCTGTGCCCCTTCACAGGGATATGCTTAACGGAAGTGTATCGGATATCAAGGAGCTGTATTCTGCTCTTTACAAAGGACCCATCGTTTGCTATGCAGAGAATGCCGATGAAGAGGGCTTCCTTTCGGCAGGAAAGCTCAGCGGTAAGGATGGCATGCAGATCGCGGTATTTGGCAACGAAGAGCGCTTTATGCTCAGTGCCCGCTATGACAATCTGGGCAAGGGTGCCTCGGGTGCGGCGGTGCAGTGTATGAATATTTTGCTGGGTGTTGACCCCACCACAGGACTTTCGCTTTAAGGAAGGAAAAAAGATGATACAGTATATAGAAGGCGGCGTGTGTGCCGCAAAGGGATTTCGGGCGGCAGGAATTCACTGTGGAATTCGTAAAAACCGCACCAAAAGAGATTTGGCGCTGATCGTCAGTGAACAAAAGGCGGCAGCGGCGGCAGTGTATACCACAAACCTTGTAAAGGGTGCGCCTCTGCTTGTAACCAAAAAGAATATTGAAGACGGCTATGCAACGGCAGTGATCTGCAACAGCGGAAATGCCAACACCTGTAACGCAGACGGCATTGAAATTGCAGAGAAGATGTGCGCGCTGGTGGCGGACAAGCTGGCAATTGACGCAAAAGACGTTGTGGTTGCTTCCACAGGCGTTATTGGTCAAAGACTTTCTCTTGACCCCATTGCCGCAGGCATGGACGCACTGGTTGCAGATTTGGGCAATGACGGAGCGCATGCGGCAGAAGCCATTATGACCACCGATACGGTGAAAAAAGAGGTGGCACTGTCCTTTGAGATCGGCGGGGTGACCTGCAAGATCGGTGGCATTGCCAAGGGATCGGGGATGATCCATCCCAATATGGCAACCATGCTGGTGTTCATCACTACAGACTGTGCCATTGCGCCCGCAATGCTTCAAAAGGCGCTGTCAAGCGATATCAAAAACACCTTTAATATGGTCAGCGTAGATGGAGACACCTCCACCAACGATATGGTCAGCGTGCTTGCAAACGGCATGGCGGGCAACAAGGAGATCACTTGTGAGGGTGAAGAATTTGACACCTTCATGAAGGCGCTCAACGGCGTGACCGTGGCACTGTGCAAAATGATCGCTGCAGACGGCGAGGGTGCTACCAAGATGCTGGAGTGTGCCGTAGACGGTGCAAAAGATCTTGAAACTGCGAAAACGGTTGCAAAGAGCGTTATTTGCTCTTCGCTCTTGAAGGCGGCAATGTTTGGTGCCGATGCCAACTGGGGCAGAGTTCTTTGCGCTATCGGCTATAGCGGTGCGGACGTGGATGTTACCAAGATCGACGTAGATTTTGTATCTTCTGCAGGAGTTGTTTCCGTTTGCAGAAACGGTGCAGGCATTGAATTTTCCGAAGAGCTTGCAAAAACTGTGCTTTCCGAAAAGGAAATCGAGATCAAGGTGAACTTAAATGACGGCGCATGCTCCTCCAAGGCATGGGGATGCGATCTGACCTACGATTACGTGAAGATCAACGGCGACTACAGAACCTGACGGAGGATGATGAAATGACCGATATGTTTACAAATGCCCAGCGCGCCAAGGTGTTAACCCAGGCACTGCCCTATATTAAGCGGTATGTGGGCAAGATCGTTGTGGTAAAATACGGCGGCAACGCCATGATAGATGAGACCTTAAAGCAGCAGGTGATGGAGGATATCGCCCTGCTGTGGCTCATCGGCGTAAAGGTGGTGCTGATCCACGGGGGCGGTCCCGAGATCAGCGACATGATGAAGAAACTTGGCAAAAAGCCCGAGTTTATCAATGGGCTGCGAGTGACTGACAAGGAAACAGTGGACATCGTACAGATGGTGCTGGCGGGCAAGGTGAATAAGAGCCTTGTCACCCTCCTTCAAATGAAGGGCGGCCACGCGGTGGGACTTTCGGGTATGGACGGCGGCATTATCGAAGCCAAGATCAAGGACGAGCGTCTTGGGTACGTTGGCGAGATCACCAAGGTGCGCGCAAAGCCCATTACAGACCTGCTTGAAAAGAATTATATTCCCGTTATTTCCACTGTGGCAAGTGACCACGACGGAAATGTGTATAATATCAATGGCGACACCGCGGCGGCATACATTGCAGGGGCACTGGGTGCGGAAAGACTGATTATGATGACCGACGTGGCAGGAATTCTCAGAGATAAGGATGATCCTTCCACGCTGATTACCGGTATCACGGTGGCACAAGCCAAGGAACTGTACGCCGATGGAATCATCTCGGGCGGCATGATCCCCAAGGTGGACTGCTGTATTGAGGCGATCGGTGCAGGTGTAAAGGATGTTACCATTATGGATGGCAGAATTCCCCATGCGATTCTGATGGAACTGCTCACCGACGAGGGCGCAGGTACCATGATCGTGGGAGATCGGACGGAATAAAATGAGCGAATTACAAAAACTGGATCAAGAATATATTGCAAATACCTATGCCCGTTTTCCTCTTGCTCTGGTAAAGGGTATGGGTGCGGAGGCGTTTGACGAGGAAGGAAAGCGCTATATTGACCTGGGTACAGGTATTGGCGTGACTTCCTTTGGATACTGCGATGAGCAGTGGGTCACCGCGGTGGCAAATCAGCTCACCGCCCTTCAGCATACTTCCAATCTTTACTATACCGAGCCCTGTGTGAAGCTTGCAAAGCTCCTTTGCGAAAAGACAGGGGCAGGGAAGGTGTTCTTCTCCAATTCGGGCGCGGAAGCAAACGAGTGTGCCATCAAGGCGGCAAGAAAATATATGGCAGAAAAGAAGGGTGAGGACTGCTATACCATCATCACCCTTGAAAACAGCTTCCACGGCAGAACCATCACCACCCTTGCGGCAACGGGACAGGAGGTTTTCCACAAGACCTTCAAACCCTTGACCGATGGCTTTGTGCATGTGCCCGCAAACGATTTAGAGGCGGTCAAGCAGACGGTCAGCGAGAAAAAGGTTGCCGCTATGATGATCGAGTGCGTGCAGGGTGAGGGAGGCGTGCTTCCCCTTGACCCCGATTACGTGAAGGCGCTTTCGGCATATTTGAAGGAGCAGGGCATCCTGCTTATCGTAGACGAGGTGCAGACGGGTAACGGCAGAACAGGCAAGCTTTACGGCTATATGCACTACGGCATTACCCCCGATATCATCTCCACTGCCAAGGGACTGGGCGGCGGACTGCCCATCGGTGCAACACTGTTGTACGGAGATGTGCAAAATGTCTTTACCTACGGCGACCACGGCTCCACTTACGGCGGAAATCCCATATGCTGTGCGGGCGCGCTGAGCGTGATTGAACGGCTGGACGACCGGTTCTTATCTGAGGTGCAGGAAAAGAGCGCGTTTGTTTTTGAAAGCCTGCAGGGTGCAAAGGGCATTCTGTCTGTTAAGGGACTTGGGTTGATGATCGGCATTGAAACAAAGGCACCTGCCAAGGAAGTGCTGTTAAAATGCATGGAAAAGGGTGTGCTGTGCCTTACTGCCAAGACCAAACTACGCTTACTCCCCCCCTTAAATATTACCATGGAACAACTAAACGAGGCGCTGGAGGTCCTCAAGACCGTGTGCGCCGAAACGGAGGAAGAACATGCTTAAGGGCAGACACTTTTTAACGTTGCTGGATTATACCCCCGAGGAGATCGGGTATCTTATTGACCTGGCGGCAAAATTGAAGGATGAAAAAAAGAAGGGCATCCCCCACAGACATTGCGTGGGCAAGAATATCGCGCTTGTTTTTGAAAAGACCAGTACCCGTACCCGCTGTGCATTTGAGGTAGCGGCGGCAGACCTGGGCATGCATCCTGTTTATCTTGACCCCAAGGGCTCGCAGATCGGCAAAAAGGAAAGCATTGCCGATACCGCAAGGGTGCTGGGCAGAATGTTTGACGGTATTGAATACAGAGGCTTTGGACAGGAGATCGTGGAGGAGCTGGCGAAGTTTGCAGGTGTTCCTGTGTGGAACGGCTTGACCAACGAATTTCACCCCACCCAGATCCTTGCAGACTTTTTAACCATCAAGGAGCACTTCGGTTATTTGAAGGGTATCAATTTCGTGTATATGGGCGATGCCCGCTACAATATGGGCAATTCCTTAATGGTGGGCTGTGCCAAGATGGGCTTAAACTTCACAGCATGCGCACCCGAGGGTTATTTCCCCAATAAAGAGCTGATTGCAAAATGCGAAGAAGCGGCAAAGGAAAGCGGAGCCACTCTGCGTTTTGAAAGCGATCCCGAAAAGGCGCTGAAGGGTGCCAATGTGGTTTATACCGACGTTTGGGTATCCATGGGCGAGCCCGATGAAGTGTGGAAGGAGCGTATCGACGCCCTGCTTCCTTATCAGGTCAATGCCCGTGCCATGGGTCTTGCTGATGAAAAGGCTGTGTTCATGCACTGCTTGCCTGCATACCATAACGATGAAACGGTCGTTGGCAAAACGGTGGGTGAAAAGTTCGGTCTTGACGCACTGGAGGTTACCGAGGAGGTCTTTGAAGGACCGCAGTCCATCGTCTTTGACGAAGCGGAAAACAGAATGCACACCATTAAAGCAGTGATGGCGGCAACGCTATTGGATGCTGAGATTCTTGCATAATGAACTTTAAACGAGCGAGCTTGCAAAATGCAGGCACGCTCGTTTTTT
>JAFTMP010000117.1 GCA_017452335.1 Clostridia bacterium | reverse complement strand
TGCATCCATCCTCATGAGCTGTGAATCGGTGATCGCCCTGCTCTGCCAATGGCTGTGCGCTCTTTTGGGCATTTTCGGCAAGCCCTTTGCCCTCTCTTTTGACCAGATCCTTGGCTGTGTGCTGGCGTTTTGCGGGATCGTGTGCGCCCAGTTGGTATTCAAAAAGCCAAAAAAGTCCAAGAAGCAACAGCAGTCCCGTTGATTATACCGCAAAAATCAAGTAAAATCAAGTAGAAAAACAGTCTTTGTCCGCAACGGGCAAAGACTGTTTTGTTTTTATTTCATCAATTCCTCATGAGCAAGGCCCGCAAAAGCCTCCAACTCACTGACTGTCTGCTTTTCATAGTACTCGGCAAACGCCTTGTTTACGGCAGAACCCATAAATTTATCCTCTTTGAAGGCTTCCTCGTCGATCTCCAAACGCACGATCACGTGGTAGCCGTAGGTAGACTTCACAGGATCGGACACCTCTCCGATCTCCATGGAGAAGGCGGTCTCTTCAAACTCCTTCACCATCTCGTTGTAGGTGAAGGTGTAGGCATTTTCGCCGTCCTCCTGGTAATCGTTGCTGTATTCCTTCATGAGCGCGTCGATGTCGCCGCCCTCGCGAAGCTGCTTTGCAAGGTCGGTTGCCAATTTTAAAGCATCCTCGTCGCTGAGATCATCGGTATAGCCCACCAGGATGTGCTTTACGCAACGGTAATCCTCCATTGCCTTCTTCAGCGCCTCGTCGGACAGATCCACCATGCCGTTCTTTTCATCGGACAGGTATTCGGAAAGACCGGATGCCAGGTAGGTATCCAACACATAAAAGGTCTTGAAGGTGGACAGGGTCATGGCGTTTTGCTCTAAATACTCCGCCATGCTCACCCCGTAGTAAAGAGGATACATGGGCTCGTAGGTCTCTACAAACTCCTTAAATTCCTCATTCAGCTTTTCTTCCGTGGGCAGGGTGATCTCTGCCTGCTTTGCCATGTTGAAATACGCCGCCGTGATCTTGCACTGCAGCAGCACGTCCTCTTGCAGCTTTTTCAAATTCTCTTCTTTTTCAAAAAAGGTCTTGTCTTCCCCCATCATGCTCTCTGCCAACAGCTTGTAGTAGTGTCTGTACACCCCGTAGGTGACCTCGTAATCGCCCACCTTGAGCACGGGCACCAAATATTTGGGGTCCTCCACCTGATCTAACACAGATGGCTCCTTGCTTTGCGAAGAAGATGCCTCCTCGGAAGCGCTTTCATCACCGCTGACAGAGGTTTGGGGACTTTGGCTCTCGGGGGTGCTGTCATCGCTGCTCTTGGTATTGCCGCACGCGGCAAGGGACACCGCCAGCAGTCCTGCCAGCATCAGTGCCGTTACGTTTTTCAAATTCATATCCGTCTCTTTCCGTTCCGTGGAGTTTTGCACACCCCCTAAAAAAAGTTATCCACAGGACTTTTGCCCGTAAACACTGGATTTTCGTCCACTTTTCTCAAGTTCTCAACATTGTGCACAGAGTTATCCACAGGAACTTTCAATAATTATGTATTTTTTATGAATAAATTGTTTTGTTTCCGTGAAATGCGGAAAGTTGTCATTTTTTCTGCATTTTTCACCCGCGATCCCTTTTCAAGCACGGTCATCCCGCACATTTGAAAAAGGGATGTAAAAAATCAAAAATACTTGCGGTCAAGGGAGCGCAGTTGGATCGCCTGCGCCAAGTGCATAGCGCCCACCCGTTCACAGCCCTCCAAGTCTGCAATGGTTCTCGCCACCCTTAAAATGCGGTCGTGTCCTCTTGCCGAAAGACCGAGGCTCTCATACGCCGCCTTCAAAATGGCACTGCCCTCCTCGTCGGGCTGGCAGAAGGCACGCACATCCGCGGGCGAGAGCGCCGCGTTGCTGTAGATCTGCTTGCCTGCCTTGCGGTAGCGTGCGGCGGCAAATTTGCGCGCCTCGTTGACTCTGTCTCTTACCACCGCCGAGGATTCGCCCACCCGCGTATCGGAAAGCTCCTCGTAACTGAGCGACGACACCTCGATCTGAATGTCGATACGGTCAAGAAGAGGCCCCGAAATTTTTGCCATGTATTTCTTCAGATCCTCCGCCTTGCAGGTGCATTTTTTGGTGGGATGACCGTAATATCCGCATCTGCAGGGGTTCATGGCGCACACCAGCATGAATCTGGTGGGGAAGGTACACCTGCCCACCGCTCTTGTGATGGTAATTTGTCCATCCTCCAAGGGCTGTCTTAGGATCTCGGTAACCTGCTTTGAAAATTCGGGCAGCTCGTCAAGAAAGAGCACGCCGTTGTGTGCCAGCGACACCTCTCCCGGCTTTGGAACCGTTCCCCCGCCTGCCAGCGATGCCGCCGACATGGTGTGGTGGGGTGCACGGAAGGGACGCACCGACAGCAGTGCCTCGCCCTCGGGCAAGATCCCCGCGCAGGAATGAACGGTGGTGCTTTGAAGAGCTTCCTCGAAGGTCAGAGAGGGTAAAATGCCCGGCAGGCTCTTTGCCAACATGCTCTTTCCCGTGCCGGGCGGGCCGATGAAGAGCAGATTGTGCCCTCCTGCCGCCGCGATCTCCAGCGCCCTTTTGGCGCTCTGCTGACCCTTGACATCCGCAAGGTCCACGGGGGCGCGCTGATTTTTTGAAAGATATGCTCCCTTGTCAAACACGGTGGGTGCAAGGACTGCCTTGCCCGTGATGTGGGCAACAAGCTCTGCCACATCGGCAACGCCGTACGCCGTGATGCCCTCCACCACCGACGCCTCTGCCGCATTGCCCTTTGGCACGAAGACCTTTTTGATCCCCGCTTCTCTTGCCGCCAGCACCATGGACAGCACCCCGCTGACCGCTCTGATCTTTCCAGAAAGAGACAGCTCTCCGATAAAGCACAGCCCCGAAAGATCCTCTTTGATCTGACCGTCTGCCGCCAGCACCGCCATGAGCAGTGCAAGGTCATAGCCCGAGCCTGCCTTTTTCTTGTCGGCAGGTGCCATATTCACCGTGATCTTGGCACAAACAGGGAAAATAAAGCCCGAGGAGAGCGCCGCGTTGCGCACCCGCTCCTTGGCTTCCTTCACTGCGTTGTCGGGCAGTCCCACCACATCAAATCCGCCGCTGCGCTCCTCCAGCACCTCCATGAGTGCACATTCCACGCTGACGGAAAAGCCGGTGACGCCCTCTACCCCTGCTGTATATACCGTTGCTATCATCGCGCTGTCCTTTCCTTATTCCTTGTACAATGCAAAGAGCGGGGCGATGTGTATTGCCGCCCCGCCGATTGTGCCTGTTGTCAGTTTTTTAATGACGATCTTACTGAGAAATATCCAGTGCCTGGTTGTACAGCTTCTTAAAGTCTGCCGCCTTCTTCTCGCAGTATGCGCGCATGTTCTGGATCTCCTCAATGCTGTAGCGATCCAACTCACCGGGCTTCAGCTTGCCCTTGTACATGTGGTCAAGGGTCAGCGCATACTCAATGTTCATGGCAGAGATGTCCTCGCCGTGCATGCAAACCACCATGTTGGACTTGCCCTCCAGCAGATAGTCCACTGCCGCAATACCCATGCGGGATGCCACTACGCGGTCGCGCACGGTGGGAGAGCCGCCGCGCACAACGTGACCAAGACGGGTAAAGCGGGTCTCAATACCGGTCCGCTCCTCGATCTTCTGTGTCAGCTCCTCAGCATAGCCCTTCACGCCTTCTGCAACCATGATGATATAGTGTCTCTTCTTTCTGCTCTTACCGATGAGAATTTCCTCATACATTCTCTCCTCGTCAAAGGGCAACTCGCCTACTACGATCTGCGCAGCACCGGTTGCAAGACCTACGTTTACTGCAATATAGCCCGAATGTCTGCCCATGATCTCCACCACGTTGCAACGGAAGTGGGATTCACAGGTATCGCGCAGGTTGTCCACCATCTGCAGTGCCGTGTTCATGGCAGTGTCGTATCCGATGGTGCAGTCGGTGGAAGCGATGTCGTTGTCAATGGTAGCGGGAATACCGATACAAGGAATACCTCTTCTGGTAAGGTCGGTGGCACCGCGGAAGGTACCGTCACCGCCGATGGCAACGATGCCCTCAATGCCATTTCTCAGGCACGTGTCCACTGCCTTGATCAAGCCTGCATCGGTCTTGAACTCCTTACTTCTTGCCGAATAAAGAATAGTACCGCCCTTGTTGATGATGTTGGATACATCACGCATGTCAAACACCTTGGTGTTTCCTTCGATGAGCCCCTTGTAGCCCTCGTAAATTGCCACGACCTCCACGTCGTGAGTTCTTGCCTGTCTGACCACCGCGCGCACTGCCGCGTTCATACCGGGCGCGTCACCGCCCGAGGTGAGCACGCCGATTCTCTTGATCTGTTGTGCCATAGTCTATGACCTTCCTTTCAATGTATAATATTCCTGTAATAATAACCTTAAATAATATATCTTTTCACAAACGGGAGATCATCTTCCCCGACGTTTGTTTAAAAGCTCTTTGACCTTGCCCGCAAGGGCTCTGCCGTTTAAAATGAGCACTGCGGCAATAAACGCCGTCTGTACCCCGATCTGCACCCCAAGGGACATGGTGCCCGACAGGGTGGTGAAGGTGATCTGCATGAGCATGAGCACGATGTTCACCGCAAGCAGACCCTTATTCATTTTAAAGCGCACGTATCTTCCTGCCGTGGCGGCTCTGATAAAGAATACCGCCGCATAGCTGATCATGGTGGCGATCGCCGCGCCCAGCGCCCCCAGCCCCGGAAGGGGAATACCGAAAAGCGATTGGGGAATGAGCAGGAAATTTAAAAGAATATTTAACCCTGCCCCGATCATGGAGGTCCACATGGAGAAGGAGCTCTTCATGCGCACGGTATAAACGCTTCCCACGAAGGTAACCAAAGCCGAGAAGACCGTTGCCCCCGCCAGCACCGGGATATATTCCCACGCCGAATAGTAGGAGGGGTCCATCATGATGGAGGTAAGGATCTTACAAAACGCCGTGATAAAGGCGCTCATTACAAATAACAGTCCCGAATAGAAGGAGAATACTCCCGAAAAGAACGCCGAGCGCTCCTTTTCATCACTCTCTGCCACAGAGGAATAGCTCCACGCCTGGGAAAAGACGGTGCAAAGCAGGGTGACAAGGGTCGGGATCTTATACGCCGCCGAGTAAAAGTCTGCAATACTGGGATCGTCCACAAAGGCACGCACCATATAGCGGTCGGAAACCGAGGTGACCCACCAGGAGACCGACATGGGAATCAGCGGTACGCTGTAGGAAACCATTTCCTTGTAAATGGTTTTTTCGATCTTTTTAACGGGCACCAGATCGCGCCACAGCTTTTCCTTGATGAACACCAAGAAAAAGACGATCAAGTCTGCCAGCACCACCGAGAGCACATAGCCCGTCACGCCGAAATCGTTAAAATACAAAAAGACGATGTTCAGCGCCGCCACAAGGGCTGTATTGATCACCCCTTGCAGGGAGAAAAAAGCAAAGTGATCCTTGGTGCGGATATATTGGGTGACCAGCGAGTGCAGGCACGAGCAGCACACATAGGAGCCGATGAGCCAAATGTAGCGGGCAAAATCCGATCCCGCCGCAGAAAGCCCCACATACGCCAGCCCCAGCAGGGGAAGCAGTACCGCAAAGCCGCCGGCAAAAAGCACAAAGCCTGCCGAGAACACCTTCTTGCGCCGCGCCTCGTCTCCCTCCATTGCCAGGCGGAAGAGCCCTTCCGTCAATCCCAGCGCCGCAAAGGGAATAAGCAGCTTTGCCGTTTGGGAAACCAGATCGGCGGTGTTGTACTCCCCATCCTGCAACACAAAGGTGTACAGCCTGATGAGCACGAAGGGAAGCAGCTTTGAGCCAAAGGTTCCAAGCGTGATAAGAAAAGTATTTTTGAGTAATTTTTGATATCTGCCCACGTTTCTTCCTCCGCTCGTCCCTCTTCCTCATATTCTACCACATTTTTTCAAGACTTGCAATGATATTTTTTAAAAAAACTGCCATCTTGACATTATATTTTTCATCTGCTATAATACTTATACGAAAAAATCACCTGTAAACACCGAAAGGATTGAAAATTATGGTAAAAATTGAAATGGAAAACGGCGGCGTGATCACCTTGGAGCTCTATCCCGAGATCGCGCCCCAGACTGTTGCAAACTTTGAGAAGTTAGCAAAGGAAGGCTTTTACGACGGACTCATTTTCCACAGAGTCATTGCAGGCTTTATGATCCAGGGCGGCGACCCCACCGGAACCGGTATGGGCGGCGCAAAGGAAAAGCTCTTTGGCGAATTTAAAGCAAACGGCTTTAACAACACCCTCTCCCACGACAGAGGTGTGATTTCCATGGCAAGAAGCCAGAGCTTCAACTCTGCTTCCTCCCAGTTCTTCATCATGCACGCCGACGGACACTTCCTTGACGGACAGTACGCCGCATTCGGCAAGGTCACCTCGGGTATGGAGGTGGTGGACGAGATCGCATCGGTGCCCACCGACTATTCCGACAGACCCAGATTCGTGCAAAAGATCAAAACCATCACTGTGGAATAAAAAACGAGCGGCGCTGCAAAACAGCGCTGCTTTTATATTCCCGTCAAGCGTAGGGCACACGGCGGTATCAACCAACGGTAGATAAGCGACCCCTTGACAGCCCTGCCCCACCGTGCTACAATAAAGAAGCCGAGGGGGACGCCCCGCGGCAGACCCGCCGTGACTGCAGAAGCGGCGGTCAAATACCAAAAAATACGATGAAAGGAGGCGATCGATATGACTATTTTTGCACTTTCCGGCGAAAGTGTCGTATTGCTCGCCGAACACGGGTGTCTTTGATCCCCTCTGACGCCCAAGGCGCGCAATAACAAGACGGGGCACGTGAAAACGAGCCCCGTTCTTGTCACGCAAAAAAGCCGTGCTTCAAAAAAAGAACACGGCAGGCACCCCGCCGCCGCGGCACTTTCCAAAGCCAAAAAATCAGGTCAACATTCAGGTTTTGGAGGTTTTTTCAAGAAATATGGATCTGCCCATCGGCAAAAACATCAAAGAATTGCGTCAAAAGGCGGGCTTGACCCAACGGGCTTTGGCAAACGACCTGCAGGTCAGCGTGCAGGCGGTGTCAAAATGGGAGCAGGG